>NZ_JBEXWT010000058.1:0-59554 GCF_040629945.1 Kitasatospora sp. NPDC005856
CGCGGGGGTTGTTGGGGGGGGCCTCCCCGCCGCGCCCGCCCGGTCGCCCTGGCCGGTGACGCGAAGGCACCGTGGGTGATCACCGGGCGGGCCCGCACGCGGGAGTGTCCGGGCCCGCCGCTACGATCCTGCCGGTCCGCCGCACGGTGGGCGCGGCTGCGAGCGGGGGGAACGACGATGGCGGAGACGGAGACGGGCGAGGGAACGCGGGGGCGGAGGTTCCCGCGGCCCCGGACGGTGGTCCCGGTCGCCCTGGCGGCGCTGGTGCTGGCGGGCGTGTCGGTCTGGGCGCTGTCCGGCGGCGGGGGCGGTGCGCCGGCTTCGGCCGGGGCGGGCGCGGCCACGCCCAGCGCGACGGCGACCGCCGAGCCGTCGGTGATGCCGACGCCCGCGCCGACGCCGACCGAGGCGCAGTCCTCACCCAGCCCGTCCGCGGCGCCGGAACCCGACCCGGCCCCGGCCGCCGCCGAGCCCGCGGCCGACGAGCCGGGGGCCGCCGAGCCGGCGGGCAACGCCTCGACCGCCATCCGGAAGCCCGCCACGAAGGCCGCACCCACCGCCGCGTCCAAGCCTCAGGGGTCGTCCGTGGGGAAGCCCAAGGCCCCGGCGGCGCAGGACCCGCAGGACACGGCACCGGCGCCCTGCACCAACTGCGAGGCCAAGGCCGAGGAGTCCGACCCGCAGGGCAAGTGCATCCACGACTCGGCGGGCCGGATCATCACCTGCAGCCCTGTCCAGACCGGCATCCCGATCCTGCGCCCTGGTCAGTCGATGGGCACCCCCACCCCGGGCTGGCCCGACCACACCCACTGACCCGGGACCGGCGAGGAATCCGACGGACACGACAGCTTGTGCGCTCGGGGAGCCCCGGCCCGGTGGTGCAGGGCACAAACCTGTCAGCCGCTCCGGCGCGGGGCCGCCCGCCGAGAAGTCCGTCAGGTTGTTCCTGGAGTTGAGCCGGTCGGATCGGTCGGATCGGTCGGGGAGCGGGGCAGAGGCATGGCAACCGTCATCGACAAGGTGGCCTGGATCCACACCGAGGACGGGAAGGTGCTCAGCACGCGTTCGCGCGGCAAGGACGCCTACTACCTCCCGGGCGGCAAGCGCGAGCCCGGGGAGAGCGACCTCGACACCCTGGTGCGGGAGGTCGGGGAGGAACTCGCCGTCGCCATCGCGCCCGAGTCGGCGGCACTCCTGGGCGTGTTCGAGGCTCAGGCCCACGGTCATCCGGACGGCGTCCTCGTCCGGATGACCTGCTACACGGCGGCGTACGAGGGGCACCTGGAGGCGAGCAGTGAGATCGAGGAGTTCGCTTGGCTCACCTACGGCGACCGGCACTGCTCGTCCCCCGTCGACCGGCTCGTCTTCCACCACCTGCACGCGACGGGCCTGCTGAGCTGACGCCGGGCCGGATTCCGTAGACCGGCGCCACCGCGAGTTCTCCTGGTGTACGTTCAAGCCTTCTCCGCGTCCGAAAGCCCTTGTGACGCGCCACCATTGACCCGGAAGTGTGTCTGCCTGCCGTGATACAGCCGCCGATGTTCCAGTCGCACGGAGTCCGTCCGACGAGCCCCACCCGCCGGATGCGGGCGACCGTCCTCGGCGCGGGCGCGATCGCCGCCGTGCTCATGGTGGCCGGGTGCAAGGCCGATGCTGACGGCACGTCGGCGTCGAGCGTCGCCGGAACGCAGGGCACGTCGGTGCCGAGCGTCGTCGGCATGCACGGGGACAAGGCCAAGGACGCCTTGCAGCAGCGGGACGCCCGCATCGCCAAGAGCGTGGACTTCAAGGACGTCCACCAGGGCGAGTCCCACACCCGATCGGTGCTCATGCCGAGCCACTGGAAGGTGTGCTCCCAGCAGCCGGCCGCCGGGGAACCCGCGGTGAAGGACACGACGGTGACGCTGTCCGTGGTGAAGAACGAGGAGGACTGCCCGGGGACCGTACCGCCCGCCCCGGCCGCGAGCGCGCCCGGGGCGGCAAGCGCGGCACCGACCGCGACGGCCGCTCCTGCCGCCCCGGCTCCTCCCCCCGCTCCTGCCGCCCCGCTTGCTCCCGCTGCCCCGGCCACCCGTGAACCGGCTCCGGCGAACACCCCACCGGCGCCGCAGCCCGCGCCCACGCAGCACCAGGCGGCCGGCTGCACCACCGATTCCAAGGGCGCCTGCATAGTCCGGGGTCGGGCCTGCCCCAACAGCGCCCACGGCGACACCGGCACCGATGCCGCGGGGCGCGTCCTCACCTGCGAGGACAAGAACGGCTGGCGCTGGGAGTGACCGACGGGCGGGGCCCCGGGCCTGGCCGCTCCGGGGCGGGGGCGAGGCCGGGCGGTAGCTGACTCCGTGGTGCCGAGGACGGTCGGCACCGGAGGGCCGGCGGCCGCGCTGACCCGGGCGAGGGCGTCCTGCGCAGGACGCAGTCGGCCGTGCCATCGCCGAGCTACAACGGCGAATCGCAGGGCCCGTTGAAGGCGATGCGGGAGCGGATGAGCTGATCACCGGGTGGCGCCGTGCTGCGGTGGACACGGGAAGGTGCCGCCCTCGGGAGACCGAGGGCGGCACCTTGTTGATTTCCCGGGGCGCGGTCCGGTGGTCGGGAACGCAGCCGGCTGTTCGGTGCGTGGGAAGTCGGTCGAGTCGACTTCTCGTGCGGGGGTGTCAGGTGCGGGTGGCTTGGGTGTGGCAGTGGGTGAGGGCGTATGCGAGGCGGGGGTCGGGGTTGGAGGCGGTGGTGAGGAGTTCGCCGGCGGTGACGAGGGTGGTCCAGTAGAGGGTGGGGTCGCCGGTGCGGGGGAGGGGGCGGGCGGCGGCGAGGGAGAGGTAGGCGGTGGTGAACCAGCGGGTGAGGCCGTGTTGGTGGCCGGGGCGGATCCCGCCCATGGCGTCGATGGCGGTGAGGAAGTGTTCGACGACGGCGAGTTCGGTGGCGGTGAGGGAGACGGGGTCGGGCTGTTGCAGGGCTGGCTGCCCACCAGCTCCGAGGGACTGCGAAAGTTCCTGATCCTCTTCACCACCCTGATCCTGACGCTCGTCGTCTTCTCCGCGATTCGGCCGAACCGACGCGACTGACCTACTTCCGGGTGTTGGTGCGCCGGGTGGGTTCCGCTGTGGTCGGGTCCTCGGGCCAGGGGTGGCGGGGGTAGCGGCCTCTCAACTCCGCGCGGACGGCGCGGTAGCCCTCGCGCCAGAAGGACGCCAGATCACCGGTGACGGCGGCGGGGCGGCCGGCGGGGGAGAGCAGGTGGATGGTCAGCGGTACTCGTCCTCCGGCCAGGGCGGGCGCTGCTGCCCAGCCGAAGAGTTCCTGCAACTTGACGGCCAGCACTGGGCGTTCGGTGGTGTAGTCGACTCGTATTTTTGAGCCGGACGGCACGGTGATGCGCTCGGGGGCGAGTTCGTCCAACCGGCCGGCTTCGCCGGTGGCCCAGGGCAGGAGCCTCTGGAGGGCGGCCGTCGTGTCGATCCTCGCCAGGTCGGTGCGGCGGCGGGCGCGGGAGAGTTCGGGCTCCAGCCACTCTTCGGCGCGTTCGAGGAGCACGGCGTCGGAGACGTCCGGCCAAGGGTCGCCGATGGCCGAGTGAAGGAAGGCCAGGCGTTCGCGGAGGTTGGACGGGAAGGTGAGCAGCGTGCCGACGCCCTCGCGGGTGAGGCCTTCGAGGAGGGCGGCGCGGACGAGCGAAGGGTCAGGACGGTTCAGCGGCTTCTCGGTGAGTTCGATCGCGCCCAGCGACTCGACCTGGCGGGAGACGACCTCGCCCCGCCGGGTGTCCCAGTGGACTTCGGCGCGACCGCCGAGCAATGGCGCACCGGCGAGCAGGGCGGTGGACTCGTCCAGCGCCGCGGCGTGCAGGATGCGGGCCGAGTGGGACCCCGCCGGGCGGTCGGCGACCGCGACGGCGAGCCACGGCAGGGCGCCGAGCCGGGTGTCGGGGGCGAGTTCGGCGGCTGTCCCGCTGGCCATCAGGTAGGGGCTGCGCTCGCCGGGGGCGGGCCGCTCCACCCTGGCGCGGGCGATCCGCTCGGGGAAGGCGAGGGCGACGACGAGTCCGGCGGCGGTCGCGTCGGGCAGCTGGGTGGCGGGTTCGTCGGAGGTGCCGCGCAGCAGGCGGCGGACTTCGTCGCGCCAGCGCATCGCGTAGGGGTCGCGGGAGTCCCGGACCGTCCGCCACACCGCGCCGAGGTCGTCGCCCAGCGCCCTGGGCGGCTCCTCGGACAGCAGCGCGACCACCTCGGCCGCCCGTCGCGCGCCGACCACCGGCGCGCCGTCGACCAGCGCGCGCCCCAGCCGGGGGTGCAGCCCCGTACGGGCGAGGCGCACGCCTCGCGCCGTGGCCCGCCCGTCCGAAGAGACCGCGCCGAGGGCGAGCAGGGTCTGCCGGGCGGCGGCCATCGCCCCCGCCGGCGGGGCGTCGGGCAGGGCGAGGCCGGTGGCGTCCGGGTCGCCCCAGCAGGCGGCCTGGAGGGCGAACGGTGTGAGGTCGGCGAGCGCGATCTCGGGGGTGGGGAAGCGGGCGGCGAGGGCGTCCTCGGCCTCGTTCCAGCAGCGGTAGACGGTGCCGGGGGCCTCACGTCCCGCCCGCCCGGCGCGCTGGCGGGCGGCGGCGAGCGACGCCCGGACGGTGACCAGCCCGGCGAGCCCGCGGGCGTGGTCGGTGCGCGGTTCGCGGGCGAGCCCGGCGTCGACGACGACCCGGACGCCCGGCACGGTGAGCGAGGACTCGGCGACGGCGGTGGAGAGGACGACCCGGCGGCCCTCGCCGGGGGAGAGGGCGGCGTCCTGCACGGCCTGCGGGGCGCGGCCGTGCAGTTGCAGCACCTCGGCCGCGACGCCGGTCAGCTGCCCGGCGACCCGGGTGATCTCGCCGACGCCGGGCAGGAAGCAGAGCACGTCACCCTCCCGCTCGCCCAGCGCCCGCCGCACGACGGCTGCGACGTGGTCGAGCAGGGCGGCGTCGACCCGGGTGCCGTGGGCGGGCCGGACGGCGCGCGGTGGCGGCGCCCAGACCGTCTCCACCGGGTGGGACACCCCGTGCGCCTCGACCACCGGGGCGCCGCCGAGCAGTTCGGCCCAGGCCTCGGTGTCGGAGGTGGCCGAGGCGCAGACCAGCCGGAGTTCGGGTCGCAGCGCCGCCCGGACGTCGAGCAGGAAGGCGAGCGCGGTGTCGGCGTCCAGGTGCCGTTCGTGGCACTCGTCCAGCACCACCACGTCCACGCCGGGCAGCTCCTGGTCGCGCTGGAGCCGTTGCAGCAGCACGCCGGTGGTGACCACCTCGACCACCGTCTCGGGGCCGACGCGCCGCTCGCCGCGCACGGTGTACCCGACCCGGCCGCCGACCGCCTCGCCGAGCAGCCAGGCCATCCGCCGGGCGGCCGCCCGGACCGCGAGCCGGCGCGGCTCGGCGACCAGCACCCGGCGCACGCGCGAGGCGTCCGACAGCCCCGCCAGGGCCAGCGGCACCAGCGTCGTCTTGCCGGTGCCGGGCGGTGCGGCGAGGACGGCGGTGCCGTGTTCCTCCAGCGCGGCGGCCAACGAGGGCAGGGCGGTGCGGACGGGCAGGTCGCGCCAGGCGGGACGCAAGGCCGGGTTCGGCAAGACGACTCAGCCCCGCTCGGTGACGAAGATCGCCGTGCCGGGGATCAGCCGCCCGCGCAGCGGGGACCAGCCGCCCCACTCCTGCTCCAGGTCGGCCGGCCACTCGGGCTCGACCAGGTCGACCAGGCGGAAGCCGGCGCCGACGAGTTCGCGGACCCGGTCGCCGAGGGTGCGGTGGTGTTCGACGTAGGTGGCACGGCCCTGGTCGTCCTGCTCGACGTACGGGGTGCGGTCGAAGTAGGAGGACATCGCGGTGAGGCCCTCGACACCGGGCTCGTCCGGGAACGCCCAGCGGATCGGGTGGGTCACCGAGAACACCCAGCGCCCGCCGGGCCGCAGCACCCGGTGGACCTCGCGCATCAGGGCGGCGGTGTCGGCGCTGAACGGGACGGCGCCGTACGCGGAGCAGGCGAGGTCGAAGGAGGCGTCGGCGAAGGGCAGCACGGCGGCGTCGGCCTGGACGACGGCGACGGGGGCGGTGCCGCGGCCGAGGTCGATCCGGAGGGAGTGCTGGAGCTGGCGGTGGGAGATGTCCAGGGCGACCGGCCGGGCGCCCCGGGCGGCGAGCCAGCGGGAGCACTGGGCGGCGCCGGCGCCGAGCTCCAGGACGTCCCGGCCGGCCACCTCGCCGAGCAGGCGGGCGTCGGCCTCGTCCAGGCCCTCGGGGCACCAGGTGAAGCGGTCGTCGCCGAGGAACTCGCCGTGTTCGTCCTGGTACTCGTCGGCGTTGCGGTCCCACCAGTGCCGGCTGGCCCGGCTGCTCTCCCCGGTGCCGGCCTCGCGGCGGATCGCGTCGTCGCCGTCCTCCTCCTCGACCCGAGCGGGGGAGGTGTCAAGATCGTGCAGGTCCGACTGGGGGGTGGTGGCCACGGTGACAATGCCCATCGCGTAGGGTATGGAGTGCGGAAGCGCCGCTGCCGCGAACCGGCCCGTCAGGGTCCGGATCCTGGCGGTGGCATCCGGGGACATGGCCCCTTCGGGCGTCGCCGCGAGGCGCGCATTCGGAGGATATGGCCTGATCCGTACCGGGCTCCACCGTCTTGCCGTCCTTCGGCATTGACCGTGCCTGGCCGTCCCCGTATGCTACAAGTTGCGCTGCGGGCCTGCGCGCCTCGGACGGAGCAGGTCGCGCTCGCATCTGTCGAAGACCCCACGGTCGCAAGACGGACGCCGGTTCTCGTTTCGACGGGTACCTCGGTGTGCCGTGTTCTTGGCTGTCCGGCTTTCGGTGGGAGCGATACGGGCCCTCCGCGTGGCATTACCTACGACTTTCATGTCCGTACCGGAGCCCTTTTCCTAATGACGAGCCCCACCGACTCCTCCCTCAGCACCACCCCGCAGGTCGCGGTCAACGACATCGGCGACGCGGAGGCCTTCCTCGCCGCCATCGACGAGACCATCAAGTACTTCAACGATGGCGACATCGTCGAGGGCGTCATCGTGAAGGTCGACCGTGACGAGGTCCTCCTCGACATCGGTTACAAGACCGAGGGCGTCATCCCGTCCCGCGAGCTCTCGATCAAGCACGACGTTGACCCGCACGAGGTCGTCGCCGTCGGTGACAACATCGAGGCCCTGGTTCTCCAGAAGGAGGACAAGGAGGGTCGTCTCATCCTGTCCAAGAAGCGCGCTCAGTACGAGCGTGCCTGGGGCACGATCGAGAAGATCAAGGAAGAGGACGGCATCGTCACCGGTACCGTCATCGAGGTCGTCAAGGGTGGTCTCATCCTCGACATCGGCCTCCGTGGCTTCCTGCCGGCCTCGCTGGTCGAGATGCGTCGCGTCCGCGACCTCCAGCCCTACGTGGGCAAGGAGCTCGAGGCCAAGATCATCGAGCTGGACAAGAACCGCAACAACGTGGTCCTGTCCCGCCGTGCCTGGCTGGAGCAGACCCAGAGCGAGGTCCGCCAGACCTTCCTCACCACCCTGCAGAAGGGCCAGGTGCGCTCCGGCGTCGTCTCCTCGATCGTCAACTTCGGTGCCTTCGTGGACCTGGGTGGCGTCGACGGCCTGGTGCACGTCTCCGAGCTGTCCTGGAAGCACATCGACCACCCGTCCGAGGTTGTCGAGGTCGGCCAGGAGGTCACCGTCGAGGTTCTCGACGTTGACATGGACCGCGAGCGCGTCTCCCTGTCGCTGAAGGCGACCCAGGAGGACCCGTGGCAGCAGTTCGCCCGTACCCACCAGATCGGCCAGGTCGTTCCGGGTAAGGTCACCAAGCTGGTTCCGTTCGGTGCGTTCGTCCGCGTGGACGAGGGCATCGAGGGTCTGGTCCACATCTCCGAGCTGGCCGAGCGCCACGTCGAGATCCCGGAGCAGGTCGTCCAGGTCGGCGACGAGATCTTCGTCAAGGTCATCGACATCGACCTCGAGCGTCGTCGCATCAGCCTGTCGCTGAAGCAGGCCAACGAGGCCCTGGGTGCCAACCCGGCCGAGGTCGAGTTCGACCCGACCCTGTACGGCATGGCCGCCTCGTACGACGACCAGGGCAACTACATCTACCCGGAGGGCTTCGACCCCGAGGCGAACGACTGGCTGCCCGGCTTCGAGAAGCAGCGCGAGGAGTGGGAGCGCCAGTACGCCGAGGCGCAGGCCCGCTTCGAGCAGCACCAGGCCCAGGTCATCAAGAGCCGCGAGGCCGACGCCCAGGCTGCCGAGGAGGGTGGCGACGCCGTCGCCGCTGCCGCCGGTGGCTCCTACTCGTCCAGCAGCGACGAGGGCTCGGGCGCCCTGGCCTCCGACGAGGCCCTGGCCGCCCTGCGCGAGAAGCTGGCCGGCGGCCAGAGCTGAGGCTCTCGCTTCCCGCTAGCCGATAGCTAGACGGTGGGCCCCACCCGGAATTTCCGGGTGGGGCCCATTTCGTTTTCCGCCATGACTTATGGCGCCCCGACTTATGTGTGTTTTATGTGAAGGAAAGTGTGAGATGAGGCTCATTGCCCATCTATAGGCCGGAGTTCGCCTGGCACCTAGATTGAGGGGAGCTGCCCGAAAGGCTCCTTTTATGCGTAACCCCTCTTCCGCCGCCCCCACCGCCGTGGTCGGCGGCCGGCTCGCGGCCCTCGGCCGGTTCTGTTTCCGCCACCGCCGCTGGGTGCTCGGCCTGTGGGCCGTCGTCCTGGTGGTCGGTGTCCTGATCGGGGGGCGGGTCTTCGAAGGCTCGGTGGCCGGGGCCTCCTCGGCCAGCGCCGAGGCCGACCGGGGCAGTGCGGTGGTCACCGCGGCCGACCCGGCCAAGGGCACCGTCACCGCCGTGGTGGACGGCAGGCCGGTGGACGATCCGGCCGTGAAGGCCGTCGTCGAGAAGGCCACCGCCGAGATCGCCGCCCTGCCCGGGGTCTCCTCCGCTCAGGACGCGTACGGCCCCGGCCCGGCGTCCGCGGCGCTGCGCTCCGCCGACGGGACGGCGAGCCTGGTCACCGTCCGGATGGCCGACACCGCGAGCACCGCCCAGACCGACGCCGTCACCGAGCGGCTCGGCGCGCTGGACGGGGTGGGCGGCGCCCACGTCACGGTCGGCGGGGACCTGGTGCTCCAGCAGGAGGTCAAGCAGCAGACCGAGAAGGACACCCGGTTCGGCGAGCTGGTGACGCTGCCGCTCACGCTGATCGTCATGGTGCTGGTCTTCGGCGGGCTGGCGGCGGCCTCGCTGCCGGTGATCGGGGCGGTCGCCTCGGTGGGCGGCGCACTGCTGGCCATGTTCGGTTTCAGCCGGATCATGGACATCGACACCAGCGTGCTGCCGATCGCCACGGTGCTGGGGCTCGGGCTCTCGATCGACTACGCGCTGCTCATGGTGAATCGTTTCCGCGAGGAACGCGGCCACGGCGCGGGCATCGCCGCCGCCGTCGAACGCACCGCGGCGACCGCCGGACGCACCGTGGCCTTCTCCGGGCTGACCGTCGCCGTCGCGCTCTCCGGCCTGTTCGTCTTCACCAGCCCGGTGCTCGGCGCGGTGGCGGCGGCCGGGGTGAGCGTGGTGGTGATCGCCGTCGCCGCCGCGCTGACCCTGATCCCGGCACTGCTCGGTTTCGCCGGCGCGCGGATCAAGTCGCCCGCCGCGCCGGTGGCGGACGAGGGGTTCTTCAGCCGGACCGTGCGCCGGGTGCGCAAGCGGGCGGTGGCGGTCACCCTCGCCGCGGTGGCGCTTCTGATGGCCGCCGGTGCGCCGTTCCTCCACGCCGACATGCGCAGCTCCGGCGCCGCGGTGCTGCCCACCTCCTCGGCCGGACGGCAGGTCGCCGAGACGATCGACCAGCGCTTCCCGCAGGCCTCGGCCGCGCCGATCACCGTGGTGGTCGAGGGCGGGGCGTCGGTGGCGCAGGCGTACGCGGACGACGTGGTCGCCAAGCTGCCCGGGGTGAGCGGGGTGCGGGCGGTGTCGCCGGTGGGCGACGCGGTCTCCACGATCGACGTGCTGGTGCACGGGGACCCGCAGGGCGGACAGGCCAAGCAGGTGGTGGAGGAGCTGCGGGCCGACCGCGGCGGGCTGACCACCTACGTCACCGGCGGCGCGGCCTCGGTGGTGGACTTCCAGGACGAGTTGCTCTCGCGCGGACCGTGGGCGCTGGGCCTGGTCGCGGCCGGCACCCTGGTGCTGCTCTTCCTGATGACCGGCTCGGTGGTGATGCCGGTCAAGGCGTTGCTGATGAACCTGCTCTCGCTGGGCGCCTCGCTCGGCGCGCTCACCCTGGTGTTCCAGGACGGCTGGTTCAGCGGGCTGCTCGGCTTCAGCCCGACCGGCGGGCTGGAGACCTTCATCCCGGTGCTGGTCTTCGCCTTCGCCTTCGGGCTGTCGATGGACTACGAGGTGTTCCTGCTCTCCCGGATCAGGGAGCTGACCCTGCGCGGGCACGACTGCGTCCGGGCGGTGGAGCTGGGCGTGCAGCGCAGCGGTCGGATCATCACCTCGGCGGCGCTGCTGATGGTGATCGTCTTCGCCGGGTTCGCGCTCGGGGACATGCTCATGGTCAAGCAGATGGGCATCGCGCTGGCCGTCGCCGTCGCGGTCGACGCCACCCTGGTGCGGTGCCTGCTGGTGCCCGCGGCGATGAGCCTCTTCGGCGAGTTCAACTGGTGGGCGCCCGCCCCGCTGCGGCGACTGCACCGGCGGTTCGGGCTGAGCGAGCACGTCGACCTGCCGGAGATCGCGCCGGCGGCGATCCCGGTGCCGCGCGCGACGGACGGGGAGCCGGTGGGCGCGGACCTGGCGGGAGCGGAGTCGACGGGTGCGGATCCGGTGGCCGGGGAGTCGGTGGCCGGGGAGTCGGCGGGCCGGAAGCCATCGGCCAAGGACCTGGTGGGGTCGGAGGCCTAGGCGCTCTCCCCGACGGCCTCCCCGACGGCCTCCCCGGCGGTCTCGGCGGCGGTCTCGGCGGCGGGGGACCGCAGGAGGGCGAGGCGGCTGGCGGTGCGGTCCAGGTCGCGCTGGACCGGGGAGCCGGGCGTCAGGCCGGTCATCGGGTCGGCGCCGATCAGGACGAGGCGGACGTCACGGTCGCAGCAGACGTCCACCAGGTTGGCGAACCGCTGGCGGGCGTCCCTGGTGGCGTCGACCAGCGCGGGGACGTCCGCCAGGACGAGCGTGCGGAAGCGCTCGGCGAGCGCGAGGTAGTCGGGCGGGGCGGTGCGGCCCTCGCAGAGCTCGTCGAAGCCGAACCAGACCAGGTCGGAGCGGACGGCGCGGGCGGTCAGACCGCGGTGGTGGGCGGCCACCGGGGCGGCCTCCCCGGGGCCGGGCGGGGTCAGGTCGGCCGCCGCCTCCTGGCCCGGGCGCAGCAGGGCGCCGGTGGCGAAGCGCCGGCCGGGGCCTCGGGGACGGGGGCCGCGGCGGAAGTCGACCGGGCCGGAGACGTCGAGGACGTCCATCCGTTCCTCGATGAGCGTGATCGTCGGCTCGAAGAGGTGGTGGTACAGCGGGTCGGGCAT
Organism: Kitasatospora sp. NPDC005856; assembly: GCF_040629945.1. Taxonomy (NCBI): domain Bacteria; kingdom Bacillati; phylum Actinomycetota; class Actinomycetes; order Kitasatosporales; family Streptomycetaceae; genus Kitasatospora; species Kitasatospora sp. NPDC005856. Next base: position 11,518 of record NZ_JBEXWT010000058.1, read on the forward strand.
CAGGCCTGCGGGCGGGTAGTTGGACGTGGTGACCAGGGTGATCCGGCGGTCCAGCAGGGTGTGGAAGAGACGGGCGACGAGCATCGCGTCGCCGGCGTCGTGGGCGTGGAACTCGTCGAAGACCAGGACCCGGCAGCCGTCGAGCAGCTCGTCCACGGCGTGATCGACGGCGGCTCCCCGGTGTGCGGCGGCGTCGTGGTGGGCGACGCCCTCGTGCAGTCGGCCGAAGAAGTCGTGGAAGTGCAGGCGGCGCTTGTGCGGGGTGGCCAGGCCGTCGAGGAAGGTGTCGACGAGCCAGCTCTTGCCGCGGCCGACCGGGCCCCAGAGGTAGACGTGGCGCGGTGGGCGACGCAACCGCCAGGCGGGGCGGGCCAGTTCGCCCGCGAGTCGGCCGAGTCGGTCGACCGCCGCCTGCTGGGCCGGGGAGAGGGTGAAGCCGCGCTGCTGGGCGGCGCGGTGGAAGTGCCCGCGCATGGCCTGGTCCTGTGGTGCTGCCCTGTCCGTCACGGGCTCGGACCCTAGCAGGGGGTCAGCGGCACGGTCCGGGCGGGGAGTTCGCCGTTCAGTGCAGGCGGTCGAGGAGGTGGACGGCGGCGCGCAGCTGCTGCCGCTCCTCGGGGCTGAGGCGGGACTCGATGGCGGTGGCGATCCGGTGTTCGCGGCGGGCGCGCTGGTCGAGCAGGGCGGCGCGGCCGGCCTCGGTGGCGGCGATCAGCAGTTTGCGGCCGTCGGTGGGGTGGGGCTGCTGGGTGACCAGCCCGGCCTCGGTCATCAGGGCGACGGTGCGGGCCATCGACTGGTGGCGGACCCGCTGGAGTGCGGCGAGTTCGGCGACCGTGCAGGAGAGCTCGTCACGGACCAGCAGGCCGAGGACGGCGGCCTGGTTCTGCGGCAGTTCGTCGTCGGTGCGCAGGGAGCGGACCAGGGTGCCGAGGGCGGCACGCAGGTCGGCGGCGAGTTCCAGGGTGTCCGGGTGCGGGGCTTCGCTGGGCATGGGAGAAGTCTATCGGGAGTTTGTACAGCTTCGCTGTATGGTTTTGCCATGCGAATCACCAAGTTCGGACACGCCTGCGTACGCGTCGAGCACGGCGGTGCCACCGTCGTCGTCGATCCGGGAGCGTTCACCGACCCCGCCGCACTGGCCGGGGCGGACGCCGTCCTGATCACCCACGAGCACATGGACCACTTCGAGGAGTCCCGGCTGCGTGCCGCACTGGAGGCCGACCCGGCGCTGCGGGTGTGGACCAACGGGGCCGTCGCCGCCCAGCTGGACGGCGTGGCGCAGCGGATCGCCGTGGTCGGCGAGGGCGACGCCTTCGAGATCGGCGGGCTCGGCGGGCTCGGCGTCTCGGTGCACGGCGAGTGGCACGCGCAGATCCACCCGGACATCCCGCGGGTGCGGAACATCGGCTTCCTGTTCGACGGCCGGCTGTTCCACCCCGGTGACGCGTTCACCGTGCCGCCGCACGCCGTGGACACCCTGCTGCTGCCGCTCGCGGCGCCCTGGAGCAAGGCCGCCGAGGTGATCGACTACGTCCGGGAGGCCGGGCCGCGCCAGGCGGTGCCGGTGCACGAGGCGGTGCTCAGCCCGATCGGGTTCGCGGTGCAGACCCGGCTGGTCGGCCCGGACGGGCCGGGCACGGGCGCGGAGCTGACGGTGCTGGGGGAGGGCGAGAGCCTGGAGCTCGGCTGACGGCGCTCTCCGCTTGCGGCCGGTGCCGACGGGCGGTCCGCCGATGGGCGGTCCGCCGATGGGCGGTCCACCACCGGGTCGTCCGCCGCCGGCCCGTGCTGACGGGCCCGGTGCCGCGCCGGTAGCCTGACGCCATGCTGAAGATCGGACTGACGGGTGGCATCGGCGCGGGCAAGAGCGAGGTGTCCCGGCTGTTCGCCGCGCGCGGCGCGGTGATCGTGGACTCGGACGTGATCGCCCGCGAGGTGGTCGCCCCCGGGACGGACGGCCTGGCGGCCGTGGTCGCCGAGTTCGGCCCGCAGGTGCTGCGGGAGGACGGCACACTGGACCGCCCGGCGCTCGGGGCGGTGGTGTTCGCCGATCCGGAGCGGCTGAAGGCGCTGAACGCGATCGTCCACCCGCTGGTGCGGGACCGCGCCGCCGAGCTGGAGGCGGCGGCCGCGCCGGACGCGGCCGTGGTCCACGACGTGCCGCTGCTGGCCGAGAACCACCTGGCGCCGCTGTACGACCTGGTCGTGGTGGTGGACGCGGCCGACGAGGTGCGGGTGGACCGGCTGGTGCGGCTGCGCGGGATGACCGAGGAGGAGGCCCGGGCCCGGATGGCCGCGCAGGCCACGCGGGAGGACCGGCTGGCGATCGCGGACCTGGTGATCGACAACAGTGGCGGCCTGGCGGAGCTGGAAGCGCGGGTGGACGAGGTCTGGTCGGAGCTGGCGCGGCGCGCGGCGGCCTGAGGCCGGCTCGGCCCGACCTCCGTCGCGCCGGTGGCGTTGGTCGACGGGTGCTCGGCGGGTGCTCGGCGGGTGCTCGGCGGGTGCTCGGCCGCTGCTCGCCGTTCGGCCCGTGCCGCCGTTCAGGCGGTGCCGAGCGGCAGCCGGGCCCGGACGGCGAAACCGCCCTCGGGGGTCGGCCCGGCGTGCAGGGTGCCGCCGAGGTCGTCGGCCCGGGTGTGCATACCGCGCAGGCCGTGGCCGCCGGAGGGCAGTTCCGGGTGTTCCGTCCGCCCGCCGGCGGCCTCGCCGTCCGGGTCGTCGGCGGGGGAGTTGACCACCGCCAGGCGCAGCCCGTCCGGTGTGACCTCGACGGTGACGGCCACCTCGGCGGCCGGGGCGTGCTTGTGCGCGTTGGTCAGCGCCTCCTGGACGATCCGGTAGGCCGCGTACTGCACGGCGGGCCCGGGGTCGGGCAGTCCCTCGTCCGGTCCGCTGACGGTCAGTCCGACCGCCAGTCCGGCCAGCCGGGACTCCTCGACCAGGGCGGGCAGCCCGCGCAGCGAGGGTGCCTGCTCGGCGGAGGTGGTCAGTACGCCCAGCAGGCCGCGCAGTTCGGTGAGCGCCTGGAGGCCGAGGGCGCGGATCAGACCGAGGGTCTCCCGGACGGCGGCCGGGTCCTCGGCCCGGGCGACCTGCCCGGCGCCCGCGTGCAGGGTGATCAGCGAGACCCGGTTGGACACCACGTCGTGCATCTCCCGGGCGAGTCGGGCGCGTTCGGCGGCCACCGCGCGTTCCTCGGCGTGCCGGCGGGCCTCCTCCAGCAGCCGGTTGCGTTCGCCGAGCAGTCGGTTGCGCTCGGCCAGCACGGCGACGGTGCGGGCGCGCTGGTGGGAGGTCAGCCCGAGGGCGAGCGGCACGGCGCCGAAGACCAGCGGGTCCTCGATCAGGTTGGCGAGTTCGGACGGGGCACCGACGTCCCCGAGGTCGAACGGGACGAGCAGCCGCAGCCCGGCCAGCGCCGCCAGCACGTACACCGGCGCGGTGTGGCCGCGCCGCGCGGCCAGCCCGTAGAGGGCGACGGCCAGCGGGAGCTGGCCGCTGAGCAGGGTGGCCGCGGCGACCGCGGCCGGGTGGCGGCGCCGCAGGGCCAGGGCGAGCGCGCCGAGTGCCATCAGGCCCGCGTTGGTCCCCGGCGAGGTGGTCGGGCCGACGTCCGGGTCCTTGGCGGCGAGCGGGACGAGGACCAGCAGCACCAGGACGGTCGGCGCGAGGGCGCGGACCGGGCGGGGCAGGCGCAGCGGCGGGCCGGGCAGTGGTGCGGCGAGGTCGGGCAACGGTGTGGTGTCCGGCAGCGGTGCGAGGTCGGCGGCCGACCGGTCGGCGGACGACTGGCCGGTGGGCTGCTGCATGAGGGGCATGCTTCCACACCGGCGCGGCGCCGGGACGGTCGGCCGATCGAGTGGCTGGGAAGGGACTGGTTAAAGGCCCTGGTGGGGGGAGAGCATGGCGGGATGGATGATCGTTTCTCGCCCGAACCGCACCTGGTCGGGCCGCCGGTGGTCGAACGGCTCGCGCGGTACGGCCGCGCCGAGCAGGATGAGATCCTCGGCCCGGGGGAGGACCCGTACGGCGTCGCCTACACCGGGCTGACCTTCCGGCCCAAGGAGATCCACTTCGGTGTGCGGGCCGCCGACGGCCGGCTCGTCGCCCACACCGGGCTGGTGCCGCTGCCGCTCACCGTGGGCGGCACCGACCTGGACGCCATGGGCGTCGGCGGGGTCTGCGTCGCGCCCGACCGGCGCCACGGCGGCCTCGCGCGGGCCGTGGTCGGGGCCGCCCTCGACCACGCGCGCACGCTCGGCCACCGGTACGCGCTGCTGTTCTGCCGCCCGCCGCTCGCCCCGTTCTACCGGGGGCTCGGGTTCCGCGAGGTGGCGGAAGGGGTGACGGTGGAGCAGCCGGAGGGACGGCTGGTGGAGATGCCGCTGCGCACCATGTGGGTGCCGCTGGCGGCGGGGGCCGGCTGGCCGGAGGGGCCGGTGCGGCTGCGGTCGCTGCCGATGTGAGGCGGGCTCAGGCCGTCGGGGCCGGGGCCGGGGCCGGTGCGGCGTCGGGCCGGGGGCTCGACGGCGCGGCCGTGGAGTCCGCGTGCGCCACGGCGGCGCCGGCCAGGGCACGGATCATGGGGTGCGCCCGGGTGCGGTCGCCGGACAGCTCGGGCTGGAACAGCGAGGCCAGGAAGAACGGGTGGCCGGGCAGCTCCAGGACGCGCACCTCGCCCGAGGCGTCCGTGCCGCTGAAGCGCAGGCCGTGCGCGGTCAGCCGGTCCAGGTAGGCGCCGTCGAGGCCGTACGCGCAGTGGTAGCGCTCCACGGTGCGGGTGGCGCCGAGGACCCGCTCGGCGAGGCTCCCGGGGGTGATCTCGACGGCACCCTCGTGCCCGACCAGTGAGCAGGCCAGCGGGGCGATCACCTGCTGCTCCGCGTCCGGCTGCTGCTCGCCGTGGGCGGCCCCGGCCAGGCCGCAGACGTTCCGGGCGTACTCCAGCACCGCGTGCTGGAACCCGGCGCAGGTGCCGAGGAAGGGGATGCCGCGTTCGCGGGCGGTCCGGGCGGCGGCCAGCGCGCCCGCCTCGCTGCGGTACGGGCTGCCGGGCAGCAGCCAGAGCGCGTCGAAGCCGTCCAGGGCGCCGGGCGCGGCGGCGTCCCCGGTCGGGATCCAGTAGGCGTCCAGGACGAGGTGGTCGTGCTCGGCGAGGGCGTCCAGCAGGCCCGGGATCCGGGCGTGCGAGCGGACGGCGGGGGAGCGGTCGCCGACCAGGGCGATCCGGGGGGTCAGATGGGTCATGCGGCTATCCTGACCCCGCACCCGAGATCAGCGCCAACGATGATTCCTTAAGTATCGATCAGATCGGTTGATGCCCGCCGTGGACCCGCAGCAGCTGCGCACCTTCGTCACCGTCGCCCGCCTCGCCTCCTTCTCGGAGGCGGCGCGGGAGCTCGGCTACACCCAGTCCGCGGTCTCCCAGCAGATCGCCGCGCTGGAGGCGGACCTCGGGACGGCGCTGCTGGCCCGTCGCCCGGTCGGCCCGACCGGGGCCGGGCGGCGACTGCTGGAGCACGCCGCACCGCTGCTGGTCCGGCTGGAGGCGGCGCGCGCCGACGTCGCGCGCCTGGCCGGCGCCCCGAGTGCCCGGCTGGTGGTCGGGGCCACTCCGCTGGCGGTCGGAGCGGAACTGGGGCGTGCGCTCGGCGAGGTGCGCCGGGCCCATCCGCGGATGGAGCCGGTGGTCCGGGTCCTCGCCCAGGACGTGCTGCCCGCCCAGGTGGCCACCGGCGAGGTCGACCTGGCCCTGATCGACGGACTGGCCGCGCCCAGCGACCCGCTGCCGCTGCCGGACGTCGGCCCGCTGCGCACCGTCGCGGTGGCCGAGCGGCCGGTCGCCGTCGCGCTGCCCGTCGGCCACCCGCTGGCCGGTCGCGGCGGCCTCGCGCTCGCCGACCTCTCCGCCGCCCGCTGGCTGGACGCCCCCGACCTCACCCCGACGGCGGCCCGGCTGCGCGCGGCCACGGGCGCCGACGGCTTCCGGCCCGCGACCCGCTACCAGGGCACCGACGTGCACGGGCTGCTCGCGCTGGTGGCGGCCGGGCACGGGCTCACCCTGTTGCCCGAGCCGGTGCTCGCGGCGGCGCCCGGGGTCGGGTACGCGCCGATCGCCGAGCCCCGGCTGGTGCACCGCACCGAACTCCTCCACGGCAGCCTGCCGGAGGGGCCGGCGGCGCTGCTGGCGAGGCTGCTGGTGCGGTCCCGGGTCTGAGCGGCCCGTCGGCCGCGCCGAATTTCGCTTGCGCGGGCCGCCGGTGGCGATGACATCATCACGCGATGAACACCAGTACCACCATCATCAGACGCGTACGGACCGAGGACTGGCAGCGGCTCAGGGACATCCGCCTGGACGCGCTGCAGGACCCGGTCGCGGCCGTGGCCTTCCTGGAGACGTACGAGCAGGCCGCCGCCAGGCCGGACGAGTTCTGGCAGGACCGCACGACCCGGGCGGCGACGGACCCGCACGTCGCGCAGTTCGTCGCGCAGGCCGAGGACGGGCGCTGGCTCGGCTCCATGACCGGACTGGTCGAGCGGGCCGGCGGCGACGGGGCCCTGGAGGGCGACGTCGTCGAGGTCGACCAGGTGCACGTGGTCGGCGTCTACGTCCGGCCGGAGGCGCGTGGCACCGGGCTGGCGCTCGACCTGCTCCGGACCGTCCAGGAGTGGGCGTGGTCGCTCACCGAGCCCCGGATCGAGCGGGTGCGGCTGTTCGTCCACGAGGACAACCCCCGCGCCGAGGCGATGTACCGGAAGGCCGGCTTCGAACACTCGGGCGTGGCGTTGCCGGTGCCCGGTGGCGGGGGCGGCCGGGAGATCGAGCTGGCGGTCCCGCGGGGCTGACCGGCCGGCGGCCGACACGAAGGAGCCGCCCGTCCCGTCCGGTCCCCTGTTCCGGACGGACCGGGCGGCCGTCTGCGAGGTGCCGCGGGCACCGGTGCTGCCGGTGCCCGCTCGGCGTCGCTGCCCGGCGGGCGTCAGACCCTGGAGGGGGTCGGCGCCCGGTGGGCGTCAGTGCCCGTCGCAGCCCGGGAAGGCCTCGCACATCGGCGCGGTCATGCCGGTGCCGACGTACTTGTCCTCGGGGGCCTTCCAGGCGTCCTTGGGCTGGGCCCCGGCCTTGGTGGTGGTCCAGACGGCCAGCTCGCTGACCACGCCGCCGTCGCTCACCACGTACTCGTGCAGGGTGACGGTGCCGCCGTCGGCCTGTGGGACGGTCAGGACGGCGGCGAAGTAGGGCGCGTCCGGGGCGCTGTCGACCTTCACGGTGGCGCCGGGCGCCGTCTTGGCGCAGTTCTTGAGCGCCTCCGTGAGATGGCCCTCGGCCAGGTTGGTGCTCTGCTTGGTGCCGCTGCTGCGGGTCGGGTCGCCGTGGAACAGCAGGGTCTGCTGGGCCGTCCAGCGGTCCCCGCCGAAGCCGACCGAGGCCCGCGCGGCGGCGGTGCCGGTGAACAGCGGCTCCTCGTCCTTGGCGATCGCGGCGCGGCACAGCTCCATGCCCTTGAACAGGACCGGGCCGGAGACCTGCTTGGCGTTGGCCGCCAGCGGCGTGTAGTGGTAACTCTCGTCCATCGGGATGCTCTTGGTGTCCATCCAGGCCTTGTCCGGAATGCCCTTGTCGGACCCGGTGGGCTTGTTGGGGTTGACACTGGGCCCGGTGGTGGCGGGGATGGTGGGGGTGGCGTCCTGACTGCCGTTGTCCGGCCCGCAGGCGCTGAGCGCGCCCAGGCAGAGGAGGGCTGCGGCGGTGGCGGTGACGACTCTGGTGGTGCGCAACTGACGGTTCCTCGGATGTCCGGTGGCGTTGGTCGGGGTCGGGCGCGCATCGGCCGTGGGCCGCTGGTGCGCGGCGCCGTCCGTCCTCACCGCCCGGTCGGCCCGTGGTCGCGGGCGTGCGGCATGGCGGCTCCTCCCCCTGTGCATGCGGCCGCCTGGCTCCTCGCCCCGCTGCCCGCCCCGTGATTGATGGGCGGTCAGGGTCGATGGCGTGTCGACGGCGGTCGAAACCTATGCCACCGGGCCGCCGGTCGCAAAGCCGGGTTCCGGCCGGAGGCCCGGATTCCTTTTGGGGCCGGTGGGGCCAATGGGGTGAATGTGACCGCCTGTGGTGGGAGCGGTGTACGGGGCGCGAGGGGTTCCCGGGGCGTGTGACGGCAGCCGCGCGCGGGCCGGGGCGGCGCATCCTGGCTGGTGGGGGCGGGTGCGCAGGGTGCGTGCGGCGGATCGGGAGGTGCGGGCCGGGTCGGGCGGGCCGACCCGCACCCTGGGCGCGCGCGACGGCTCCGGAGGCGTGGGCCGGGTCAGGCGACCTGGCCGCCGATGCCGGAGCGGCCCGCCGGAACGCCGTCGAGGGTGACCACGGTCTGCCGTCCGACGGCCTCGCCGAGCACGCCGGTGATCGCCCCGGTGGCCGCCGCGACCAGCCGGGCGGGCGCGTCGGGGACCTGCGGCAGGTGGTAGGCCGCCTCCCGCATGCTCAGGACGACCACCGGCGCGACCTCGTCGGTCGGCAGCCCGCCGATGCCCCGGCGGCGCTGGGGGATCCCGATCAGCTCGACCGCGACCAGGGGGCGGACCCGCTCGCCGAAGACCGAGGTGACGGCCTCGGTGAGGCCGGCGATGAGCGCGGGCTCGACCTGGGGATCGAGGGACTCCTCGCGGATGTGCAGGCTCAGGTGCGGCATGGTGGAGCTCCGTTCGGCTCGGTTCGTCGTTCGTACCATGGGCTGACGGTTCACTTTGCACGTAAAACAGCTTTGGTATCAAAGGTAATTGGAGAGGGGTGGGCGATGTCAACGCCCGAGAGGGAGCCGCGGAACGCGCGGGCGTCGACCGGGGAGGGGCTCGACGACGCCGTGCGGTCGATGCTGCTGCTGATGCCCCGGCTGGTCGGGCGGGCCAAGCGGATCCCCGCCCCCGAACCGCTGCGCGGCCTCTCGCTGGCGCCCCGTCACCTGTCGCTGCTGGCCCTCCTGCTGCTGGACGGGCCGATGGGCGTGAACGACCTCGCCGCCCGGCTGGAGGTCGCCCCCACCACGGTCAGCCTGATGGTCGGTGACCTCGGCCGGCAGGGCGTCCTCGAACGGCGCGAGGACGAGGCCGACCGCCGGCGCCGCATCGTCGCGATCACCCCGGCCCGGCTGCCCGCCATCGAGGCCTGGCTCGCCCCGGGGGCCGCCGCCTGGCGCACGGCCCTCGGGCCGCTCGACACGGCGCAGCGGCGCCTGGTGGTGGACACGCTGCTGGCGTACGAGGCGGCGGTGGGGCGGGAACGGGACTGACGGCGGCGCGCCGGGAAGCCGGTCGGTGCCGGGGATGCCGGCCGGGGCCCGGAAGGCCGGTCAGTGTCCGGGAGTTCGCCGGAAGAGCGCCGTGAGGAGGGCGAGGACGTCTTCGGTGGTGCGGATCGTACGGTTCATTCCGCCGAGCCCAGGCGGTCCGGCGGGCCGGCGCTCCGGTCCCAAGAACCGCTCCGCAGCGGCCTGTTGGGGCTGTCGGAGTTGTGGCCCCACCGGGTGTTCCGGGCCCGGGTGGCCACCTGCCGGCGCCCCCGGCGCGGGCCGGGAAGGGGCGTTCTCGCGGGGCGGGGAGGGGGCCCCGGGAGGCCGTCGTGGAATTTCCTCCGGAGGAATGCCGGGCCGGGGAACGGAAGGCCACATCCGTGCCGGACAAGTCAACATTTACTTCCTCGGACGACCTCTGCATAGTGGCGGGTCGAACCGAGAGGAGACTCTTCCTTGTCGCAGATCCATGACCACGCCGCGCAGCAGGCGGAGTTGGAGCAGGCGCAGGTGTCCGTCATCGGCGAGCTGTTCGACGAGCGGCTCGCCGGGGCGCGGGCGCAGTTGGGGCGGGTGCTCGCGTCGGCGGCGGACAGCGCGGGCGAGGTGTACGAGCGGGAGGTGGCGGCCGGGCGGCTGGCGGGTGAGGTGCGCCGGCTGGAGGGGGCCGAGGGCGGGCTGGTCTTCGGCCGGATCGACCTGGCGGACGGGACGGTGCTGCGGATCGGGCGGCTGGGCCTGCAACGGGACGAGGACGAGCTGCCGTTGCTGGTGGACTGGCGGGCGGAGGCGGCGCGGGCCTTCTACGAGGCGACGCCGGTCCACCCCCTGGGGCTGCGGCGGCGCCGTCATCTGAGCCTGACGGGCCGCACGGTGGTCGGGGTGAGCGACGAACTGCTGGACGGATCGGAGCCGGCCGCCGGGGACGTCGTCGGCGACGGCCCGTTGGCGGCGGCGCTGCGGGAGCGGCGCACGGGCCGGATGGGGACGGCGGTCGCCACGCTCCAGACCGAGCAGGACGCGATCGTCCGCTCGTCGCACCGCGGGGTGACGGTGGTGCAGGGCGGCCCGGGCACCGGAAAGACGGTGGTGGCGCTGCACCGCGCCGCGTACGTGCTGTACGCGTTCCCGAAGGCGGCCGAGCGCGGCGTGCTGGTGCTGGGGCCGAACGCGCGCTTCCTCGACTACATCTCCCAGGTGCTGCCCTCGCTCGGGGAGAACGACGTCGTGCTGGCGACGTGCGAGGAATTGGCCGGCATCCGGTCGGTCACCGTGGACGGGTTCGGGGCGGCGCGCCTCAAGGGCGGTGTCGAACTGGCCGGCGCACTGGCCGAATCGGTCCGCGCGCGGCAGGCCCCGGACGGGGACTTCACCGTCCGGGTCGGGCAGGAGTGGGTCCGCCTGGAGGAGGGGGAGGTCGCCGGGGCGCGGGAGGCGGCGCGGGCGAGCGGCCTCGCCCACAACCGGGCGCGCCGGCTGTTCCTGGAGCTGCTGGTGGACGCCCTGACCGGCGCGCTGGCCCGGGGCATGGCCGAGACGCTGGAGCGGATCGACGCCGAGGTCGCGCAGCTCACCGGCGTGGACTTCGACCGGATGGCGGCCCGGGACCTGCGCAACCTCGGCATCGACGACCGACCCGCGACGGGGGCCGACGAGTTCGACGCCGACGCCGTCCGGGCCGCGCTGCTGGACGACGCGCACGTGGACCGGGCCGTCGAGGAACTCTGGCCGCGGCTCGTGCCCGGCGGGGTGGTCGACGCCCTGCTGGCCGACGCCGAGGCACTGGCCGCGCACCTGCCGCACCTCACCGACGGGGAGCGGGCGTCGTTGCTGCGCACGCCCGGCGCGCCGTGGGCCGACGCCGACGTGCCGCTGCTCGACGAGGCGGCGAGCCTGGTCGACGGGCCGCCCGAGCAGGCCTTCGGGCACGTCGTCGTCGACGAGGCGCAGGAGCTGACGGCCATGCAGTGGCGGATGGTCGTGCGCCGGTGCCCGGGCCGCTCGATGACGCTGGTCGGCGACTTCGCGCAGGCGGGCCCGGTGGCGACGGCGCGGGACTGGAACGAGGCGCTCGCCCCGCACCTCGGCCGCCGCTTCGACCTGCGGACGCTGACCGTCAGCTACCGGACCACGCAGGAGATCCTCGCGACCACCGCGGAACTGCTCGGCCGGATCGCCCCGGGGCAGCCGCCGGTCCGGTCGATCCGCCGCGGTGACGAGCCCCGGTCCGTCGCGGTGGCGCCGCAGCGGCTGGCCGCCGAGCTGGTCCGCGAGCTGCGGGCGCAGGCCGCCGCGCATCCGGGCGAGCTGCTCGGAGTGGTCTGCGCGGACGGCCGGGTGGCGGAACTGGCGGCCGCGGGGGTCGAGCGGTACGCCCGGCTGGTCCCGGCGTCGGAGGCGCGCGGCCTGGAGTTCGACGAGGCCGTGGTGGTCGACCCGGACGGGATCGTCGCGGCCCGGCCCGCGGGCGAACGGGACCTGTACGTCGCCCTCACCCGCGCCACCAAGCGGCTGTGCACGGTGACCCTCGGGGCGGCCGGGGCGTAGCGCGGCGCCCTCCCGCGCACGGGAGGTCGGCCCGTCCGACTTCCCGTGCGGACGGGCCCGCGCGCTGCCGCGCTCACGGGCCGGCGTCCGTGGTGGCCCGTACGGGCGGCGCGTACGGGCGGGGCGTGTCCGTCGGACGGGTGAGGGTGAACCGTCGACGCGAGGACACAAGGTGTCCTAAAGTGAATGACGTGTCCCCCCGCCGCGCAGAGCGAAGGAGAACCACGGCCATGGCCGACACGTTCGACACGGGCAAGACCGACACGTTCGACACGGACAAGACCGACCTGGTGAACCTGGCCCATCACCGGATGCGGACCGCGATCCCCGACAACGGCTGGACGGTGCGCCAGAAACTGGCCCTGACCTGCCGCATCCTGTTCGACGCCGGCCACGACTCCGGACTGGCCGGCCAGATCACCGCCCGGGCCGAACGCCCCGGCACCTACTACACCCAGCGCCTGGGCCTGGGCTTCGACGAGATCACCGAGGACAACCTGCTCCTCGTCGACGAGGACCTCCACGTCCTGGAGGGCGAGGGGATGGCCAACCCGGCCAACCGGTTCCACAGCTGGGTCTACCGGGCCCGCCCGGACGTCAACTGCGTCATCCACACCCACCCGCTGCACATCTCCGCGCTCTCGATGCTGGAGACCCCGCTGGTCGTCTCGCACATGGACCTGTGCCCGCTGTACGACGACTGCGCGTTCCTGGAGAAGTGGCCCGGCATCCCGGTCGGCAACGAGGAGGGCGAGATCATCTCCGCCGCCCTCGGCGACAAGCGCGCCCTGCTGCTCGCCCACCACGGCCAGCTGGTCGCCACCGGAACCGTCGAGGAGGCGTGCACCCTGGCCCTGCTCTTCGAGCGGGCCGCCGAGCTCCAGCTCCTCGCCGGCGCCGCCGGGAAGATCCAGGAGATCCCCGACCTGCTCGCCAGGGAGGCGCACGACTGGATCTCCACCCCCAAGCGCGGCCAGGCGAACTTCGCCTACTACGCCCGCCGCGCCCTGCGGGCCGGCCACGGCGACGCCCTCGTCACCCGGAAGGACTCCTGAGATGCCCGCCACCACCCTCGAAGGGATCATCGCCTATCCGGTGACCCCGCTCTCCGCCGCCGACGGCGGCCCGGACCTCGCCCGGCTCACCGAGCTGATCGACCGGCTGGTCCGCTCCGGCTGCCACGCCATCGCCCCGCTCGGTTCCACCGGCGAGAGCGCCTACCTCGACGACCAGGAGTGGTACACCGTCGCCGAGGCGTCGGTGGCGGCCGTCGCCGGCCGGGTGCCCACCGTCGTCGGCATCGCCGACCTCACCACCCGCAGCGCCGTCCGCCGCGCCCGGTTCGCCGAACGGGCCGGCGCCGACGTGGTGATGGTGCTGCCGCTCTCGTACTGGCGGCTGGACGAACGCGAGGTCACCCGGCACTACACCGAGATCGCCGACGCGATCGGCATCCCGCTGATGATCTACAACAACCCCGCCACCGCCGGCGTCGACCTCGGCCCGGAACTCCTGCACCGGCTGGTCGACCAGGTGGAGAACATCACCATGGTCAAGGAGAGCAGCGGCGACATCCAGCGGATGCACCGGCTCGCCCAGCTGTCCGACGGCGCCCTGCCGTTCTACAACGGCTCCAACCCGCTGGCCCTGGAGGCGTTCGCGGCCGGCGCGGCCGGCTGGTGCACGGCGGCGCCCTGCCTCATCCCCGACCTCACCCTCGACCTGTACCGGGCGGTGCGCGGCGGTGACCTCGACACGGCCCGCCGGGTGTTCCAGCGGCAGCTGCCGGTGCTGCGGTTCCTGGTCGGCAGGGGTCTGCCGACCACGGTGAAGGCGGGCCTGGCGCTGCGCGGCCTGGACGTCGGCGAGCCGCGGCGCCCATTGCTGCCGCTGGACGAGGCGGGGACGGCGCAGCTGGCCGCGCTGCTGTCCGCGGCGGGGGTCGCCCCGGCGGCCGACGCGGCACCGAAGGCCTGACGCCTGCGTGACGCCGGCCCCGCGCGGGCCCCGGGCGGTGCGCCGGGGCCCGTCAGGGCAGCGTGGGAACCCGCTCCGAGGAGCCGTCCGGGTCGTCGTGGATGACCACGAGGATCTCGGCCGGCTCCGCCCCGGTGCTCCGGCAGCGGTGGGGCAGCGCCGAGTTGAAGTACACGCTGTCCCCGGGGCCGAGCTCGACGCTCCGCTCGGGGAACTCCAGCACGGCGGTGCCCGCGTGGACGAAGAAGAACTCCTCACCCGTGTGCGACTTGAACGGCGAGTCCGCCGACTCGATCGGCGGGTACATCACGAACGGCACCATCCGCTTGCCGCTGAGCCCGGTCGCGATGCCCTCGTAACGGGAGACGCCGGAGCCCGCCCCGGAGCCGACCGGGGTGCGCTCGCCGGCCCGGACGACGGTGACGAGCTCGGGCTCCACCTCGTCCGAGAAGAGCCTGCCGACGTCGACGTTGAGGGCGTGGGCCAGCTTGAGCGCCGTCGAGATCGACGGGTCGCTGATACCGCGCTCGACCTTGGAGAGGTAGCTCTTGGTGACGCCGACCTGCTCGGCGAGTGCCTCCAGGCTGAGCCGGTTCTGCTTCCTGAGCACCCGCAACCTGCCGGCCATGCGCCACCTCTCACCCACGGAATCGTCCGGTCCATTATCGGTCCGGCCGCCCGTGCGGCCATGACCGCCCGGTGCGGCTCCACACCGCCGCGTGCTAGCTTCCAACGCGTTCGAACGGATCCACGTGCGGGGGGAAGCATGGGTGCGGTGCCGGTCAGTGCCCGGTGGCTGTCCGGACTGGGGGCCGGGGCGTTCCTGCTGCCGACGAGCCTGCTCGCGATGGGCTACGGGACAGGGGGGATGCTCCTCCTCCTGCCCGCGCTGCTGTGCCTCGTGGTCTGTTTCGTGCCGCCCTTCTTCTCCGACCCGAAGCGGCTGCGCGTCGCCTGCACCGTGGCCGGCGTCGTGGTGGCGCTGGTGTCGGCCCCGTTCGCGTTCCTGGGGATGATCTTCGCGGTTCCGTTCTGGTACGGGACGGTCTACCTGGCCTTCCTCGCCCTGCCGGTCACCGCGATCGCCGGCCTGAGCGCCGGGTTCCAGCGGGCCAGGGGACGGGAGTGGGGCCGCCCGGCGGCCCGCTTCGCCTGGGCCGCCGGCGGGACCGCGCTGGTCGGCTGGGTGGCGCTCGCGGGCATCGCGGTGACGCTGCCGCCGGTCAGCTGACCCGGCGCGGAGCCCGGCCCTACTAGGATCGCCGGATGATCACCGTTCCGTCCGGCCGGGTCACCCTCTCCGACCGCCGCACCCGGAGCAGTTGGGCCGTCGACGTCGCCTCGTTCCGACTGGCCGCCTGTCCGGTGACCCGCGAGCAGTACGAGGGCGCGACCGGCGACCGCCGACCCGCGCACAGCGTCTCCTGGCTGGACGCCGTCCACCACTGCAACGAGCTGTCCCGGCGCGAAGGCCTGGCACCCGCCTACGCGGTGGACGGCGAGGAGGTCTCCTGGGACCGCGCCGCCGACGGCTACCGGCTGCCCACCGAGGCCGAGTGGGAACACGCCTGCCGCGCCGGCACGGACGGCCCGCGCTACGGCCCGCTGGACGAGATCGCCTGGTACCGCGGCAACTCGGGCGAGCGCCCGCACCAGGTGGGCGGGCTGCTCCCGAACGCCCACGGCCTCTACGACCTGCTCGGCAACGTCTGGGAGTGGTGCTGGGACCGCTACGACCCCGAGGTGTACGGCGACTACCGCGTCCTGCGCGGCGGCGGCTGGTTCGACGAGCACTGGAGCTGCCGCGCCTCCGTCCGCCGCCGCAGCCACCCCACCCTGCGGATCGACGACGTGGGGTTCCGGCTCGCCCGCTCGATCGTCGCCTGACGAAGGCCGCGGTAAAAGGCGGCCCGGCGCGGTAAACGAAAGCGCGGCGCAGTAAAGGAAAGGCGTGGCGCGGTAAATCGTGGACCAATGGACGCTCCGGCCGGAATTCCTCCGGTAATTGAGGAACCGTCATGCCGTCGATCGCGTTGACGCCGGTATGAGCGAAGAGAACGTCACCCTGCGCCCGGTGGTCGAAGCCGACCTCCCGCACTTCCTGTCCCTGCTGAACGACCCCGATGTCATGGGCGAGCACCTGTGGTTCGGCTGGCGGCAGCCGGACCGGATCCGCCGGGTCTGGGCCGAGAACGGGCTGCTCACGGACGAGCAGTGGACGCTAGCCATCACCGTGGGCGGGGAGTTCTGCGGCTATGCCGCCGCCATGAGGGAGGTCGTGGCACCGACGGGCTGGCACTGGAGCATGGGAGCCCAGCTGCTGCCCGGGGCGCGCGGCCGGGGCCTCGGCACCCGGGCGCAGCGGCTGTTCGTCGACCACCTTTTCGCGCATTCCCCGGTGATGCGGCTGGAGGCGGAGACCGAATCCGCCAATGCGGCCGAGCAGCGCGTCCTGGAAAAGATCGGATTCGTCCGCGAGGGCGTGAAACGCGCGCAGCTCTTCCGGGCCGGTGAATGGCGCGACGTCGTTCTCTACAGCCTGCTGCGCACCGATCCGCGACCGCCGCTCGGTTGAGGAACCGCCGCGTCCGCTCGGGCGTTGGCGCCTGCATGAGTGATGAAGCAGTCTCCCTGCGCCCGATAGCCGAGGCCGACCTGTCCGTGATCGAGGAGCTGGTGAACGACCCGGAGACACTGGGTGAGTTCCAGTGGTACGGCTGGCGGGACGCGCGGCGCTACCGCCGTCGGTGGGTGGAGAGCGGGCTGCTGGAGGAGGAGCAGTGGATGCTCGCCGTCGTGGTCGACGGCGAGTTCGGAGGCTTCGTCGCCGCCAACCGCAACGGGGTGCGGCCGTCCGCCCCGTACTGGAGCATCGGCGTGCAGCTGCTGCCGGGCGTGCGCGGGCGCGGGATCGGCACCCGGGCCCAAGGGCTGCTGGTGGACTACCTGTTCGCGCACTCCCCGGTGATGCGGGTGGAGGCGGACACCGAGGCGGACAACCTGGCCGAACAGCGCGTCCTGGAGAAGCTCGGCTTCACCCGGGAGGGCGTGCAGCGCGCGGTCACCTTCCGGGCCGGCGAGTGGCGCGACGTCGTCCGCTACAGCCTGCTGCGCACCGACCCCAGACCCCAGGGCCTGTCGTCGAACTCGCGCCTGCGGGGCGACGACAGACCCTAGGCCGTTCCGAACCACTCCTCGGCGAGGGCGTCCAGCGTCCGCGCCGAGGGTTTCAACTCCCGCAGGTACCACGGCAGATTGCTGTACACGTGGAGCAGGGTGTACGCCATCAGCAGTCGGGGCTCGAAGCGGCGGCCGTAGGCGTCCAGCAGCCGGCCGAGCAGGTGGGGGTCGGCCCGGGTGGTGAAGAGCCCGACGGCGACCAGGTCGTAGGCCGGGTCGCCGATCATCGCGGGCTCGAAGTCGATCAGGCCGGTGAGGCGCCAGCCGCCGGCCGGGTCGGTGAGCAGGTGCTCGCGCATGAACTCGGTGTGCAACAGGGCGCGTTCGGGGGCGGCGGGGAGCGGGGCGGCGGCGAGGAAGTCCGGGATCTGCTCCAGCCAGTCCTCCGTCAGCCCGCGGTCGCGCTGGCGGGCGACCGCGCCCGCCCGTTGGCGGGCCAGGAAGGCCGGCCAGTCGCCGGGGCCGAGGGTGTCGGCGAGCGGCTCCGGGTCGAGGGCGTGCAGGGCGGCGAGCGCCTCGCCGCACTCGCGGGCGATCCGCTCGCGGTCGGGCCGCGGGATGCGCGGCCAGGCCGGGGCGAGGCCCTCGCCCGGCAGGCGGGACATCAGGATGTGCCGCCAGCCGTTGACGTACTCGCCGGCCGCGTGGACGGACGGGGTGGGGATCGGCAGTGCGCCGTGCAGCCGGGTGAGCACGCGCTCCTCGACGATGCCGTCCCGGGCGCCGGCGGCCGGGAACAGCTTCAGCACGAGCGCGTCGCCGACGGCGTAGACCGGGACGGAGCCCTCCGTGAAGCGTTCCAGGGGCAGGCCCCCGACGCCCAGTCGGGCACAGAGCGCCTCGGCGCCGGGGCGCATCACCGTCTCGTCGGGGACGACCGCGTCCCATTCCTCGTCCGTCAGCACCAGGGGAAGCACGGGCCGACCGTAGGTGGGAGAACGGCGCCGGCGCAAAGGCCTTTCAGTGCCCTCCCCGGCGGGTTCCGCAGGTCTCCACGTCCGACGGGACCGGCTCGGGGCCGGTGTCCGGGTCGCGGGTGAGCAGGTAACGGGCTCCCGGGCCGGCCGCGCCGGCGCGGTCGGCGGCGTTGTAGAGGGCGCAGCGGGACAGCGAGAGGCAGCCGCAGCCGATGCAGCCGGTGAGCTTGGCCTTGAGCCGCTGGAGTTCGGCGATCTGCTCGTCGATCCGGTCCTGCCAGGACTCGGCCACCCGGTCCCACTCGGCACGGCTGGGGGCCGGGCGTTCGGGGAGGCGGTCGAGGGCGACCTTCGCCTCGTCCAGGGAGAGGCCGACCCGCTGGGCGGCGCGGACGAAGGCGATCCGGCGCAGTGTGCCGCGGGTGTAGCGGCGCTGGCCGCCGGAGGTGCGGGTGGCGTGGATCAGGCCGAGGCTCTCGTAGTAGCGCAGCGCGGAGGCGGCGAGGCCGCTGCGGTCGGCGAGTTGGCCGATGGTGAGCGGATCGCTGTGGTGCGGCCCGGGGGTGCGGCGGCCGTCTGGGTGGGCGGTCATGGGCACCCACTGTAGCCGCTTGACCTCAAGTCGACTTTAAGTTGCACGATCGGGGTCATGATGACGAACGCGACCGCCACGACCGCCACCGGCACCCGCTTCGAGGACCTGCCCGCCCTGATGGGCCTGATGACCGGCGACGAGAAGCACGGCCCCGCCGCGACCTCCACCCTGGACGCGCTCTGGGTGCTGTACGACCGGGTGCTGCGGGTGACCCCGGAGACCGCCGACGCACAGGACCGCGACCGCTTCCTGCTCTCCAAGGGCCACGGCCCGATGGCGTACTACGCCGTGCTGGCGGCCAAGGGGTTCCTCGACCCCGCGGTGCTGCCGGGCTTCGGCGGCTACGACTCGCCGCTCGGCCACCACCCGGACCGCACGCTGGTCCCCGGCGTGGAGATCGCCTCCGGCTCGCTCGGGCACGGCCTGCCGCTGGCCGTCGGCACCGCGCTCGGGCTGCGGGCCCAGGGCCTGACCGACCCGGCGGTGTGGGTGCTGGTCGGCGACGCGGAGTTCGACGAGGGCTCCAATGCCGAGGCGGTGGCCTTCGCCGGGGCCTACGGACTGGACCGGCTGCACGTGGTGGTGATCGACAACTCCTCGGCCACGCACGGCTGGCAGGGTGGCATCGCCGGCCGCTTCGCGGCCGAGGGCTGGTCGACCGCGACGGTGGACGGTCGCGACCACGAGGCGCTGCACCGCGCGTACACCGCGGAGCACCCGGGCCGCCCGCACGCGGTGGTCGCCCGGGTCGAGCCCAAGGAGAACCACTGAGCGCCCGGCCGTCCGCACCCGTGGAACCCGCACGCGTCTCACCCGCACGCGTCCTACCCGCACCCGTGGAACCCGCACGCGTCGTACCCGCACCGCCGAAAGGAACCTCCCCGATGGACACCATGCGCGAGCGCTTCGTGGCCGTGACCACCCGCCTGCTGGACGAGGACCCCCGGCTGGCCCTGGTGCTCGCCGACATCACCGCGGCCGCCTTCGCCCCGGCGCAGCGGCACCACCCCGACCGGGTGGTCAACGTCGGCATCCGCGAGCAGCTCCTGATCGGCGCGGCGGGCGGCCTGGCGCTCACCGGGATGCGGCCGATCGCCCACACCTTCGCCAGCTTCCTGATCGAGCGGCCCTTCGAACAGGTCAAGCTGGACCTCGTTCACCAGGGCGTCGGCGCCGTGCTGGTGAGCGCGGCCGGCTCGTACGACTGGCCTTCCGGCGGCCGCACCCACATGTCCCCTGGTGACGTCGCCCTGCTGGACACCCTGCCGGACTGGACGGTCCACGTCCCCGGCCACCCGGACGAGGCCGAGCAGCTGCTGCGCCACGCCTACGCGGACGGCGACCGCAACGTGTACGTCCGGCTCTCGGCGCACCAGAACGCGGCCGCGGTGCCGGTCGAGCCGGGCCGCTTCGCCACCCTCCGGACGGGCTCGCGCGGGGCCGTGCTCGCCGTCGGGCCGATGCTGGACGCGGTGCTCGCGGCCACCGAGGGCTTGGACGTCACCGTGCTGTACGCGGCGACGGTGCGCCCCTTCGACGCGGTCGGGCTGCGCGCGGCGCTCGGCGACCGGGCGGACGTGGTGCTGGTCGAGCCGTACCTGGCGGGCACCTCCGCGAACGAGGCGCACGCGGCGCTCGCCGATCGCCCGCACCGGGTGCTGGGCCTGGGCGTGCCGCGCGAGGAGCACCGGCACTACGGCTCGATCGCGGAGCACCTGGCCGCCTACGGCCTGGACGCCCCGGCGCTGCGGGAGCGGATCGGGACCTTCCTCCGGTAGCCGGTAGCCGGTAGCCGGTGGTTCGGGCCCGGGTGGCCGGTGGTTCAGACCCGCACGATCGCCACCGCGTCCGCCGCCAGCCGCACCGCCGTCCCCTCCGTCGCCGCGGTCGTCTCCGTCGCCGCCGTTCCCTCCGCTGTCGCGGCCCCCTCCAGCGCCGCCGCCCCGAAGGCCGCGACCACCTCGCGCCCGGTGGCCCCGAGCGGCAGCGCGGCCTCGCCCGGACCGAGGTTGACGGCGATCCGGTACGGCCCCCGGTGCACCACCAGCCGGCCCGCCGCCTCGTCGAAGTCCACCCGCACCGCGCCGAGGTCGGGGTCGGACAGCTCCGGGCGTTCGCGCCGCAGCCGGATCAACGTCCGGTACCAGGTGAGCAGTTCGGCGTGCGGGGCGCGCCGGGGTTCGGTCCAGTCGAGGACCGAGCGCAGCACGGTGGCCGGCTCCTGCGGGTCGGGGACGGCCTCGGCGGCCCAGCCGTGCTCGGCGAACTCCCGCCGCCGGCCCTGCCGGACGGCCTCGGCGAGGCCCGGGTCGGTGTGGTCGGTGAAGTACTGCCAGGGGGTGGCGGCGCCCCACTCCTCGCCCATGAAGAGCATGGGGGTGAACGGTGAGGTGAGCACCAGCGCCGCGCCGCAGGCGAGTCGGCCGGGGGAGAGGCTGGTGGAGACGCGGTCCCCGAGCGCCCGGTTGCCGACCTGGTCGTGGGTCTGGAGGTAGCCGAGCAGCCGGTGGCCGTTGCCGGGCGGGGCGAACGGGCGCCCGTGGTGGCGGCCGCGGAAGGAGGACCAGGTGCCGTCGTGGAAGAACCCGCGGGTGAGCGCCTTGGCGAGGGCGGCGAGCGGCTGGTGCGCGAAGTCCCCGTAGTAGCCCTGGGATTCGCCGGTGAGCGCGCAGTGCAGGGCGTGGTGGAAGTCGTCGCTCCACTGCGCGGTGAGGCCCTGCCCGCCCGCCTCGGGCGGGGCGGTGGTGACCGGGGTGTTGAGGTCGGACTCGGCGATCAGGAACAGCGGCCGATTGGTGGAGACCGCCAACTTCCCCACCTCCGCAGAGAGTTCCTCCAGGAAGTGGACGGCCCGGTCGTCCGCGAGGGCGTGGACGGCGTCCAGCCGCAGCCCGTCGATCCGGTAGTCGCGCAGCCAGGCCAGCGCGCTGCCGATCAGGTAGGCGCGCACCTCGTCCGACCCGGGCGCGTCCAGGTTGACCGCCGAGCCCCACGGGGTGTGGTGGCGGTCGGTGAAGTACGGGCCGTACGCGGGAAGGTGGTTGCCGGACGGCCCGAGGTGGTTGTGCACCACGTCGAGCACCACCCCGAGGCCCTTGCGGTGGGCGGCGTCCACGAAGCGCTTGAGTCCCTCGGGCCCGCCGTAGGGCTCGTGGACGGCCCAGAGCGAGACCCCGTCGTAGCCCCAGCCGTGCCGGCCGGGGAACGGGCAGACCGGCATCAGTTCGACGAAGTCCACGCCCAACTCGACCAGGTGGTCCAGGCGTTCGGCGGCGGCTTCGAAGGTGCCGCGGGCGGTGAAGGTGCCCACGTGCAGCTCGTACAGCACCGCGCCGGGCAGCGCCCGGCCGCCCCGGACGGTCCCCGACCAGGGGAACGCGGCGTGGTCCACCGTGCGGCTGGGCCCGTCCGGTCCGTGCGGCTGCCGGGGCGAGCGCGGGTCGGGCAGCGGCGGGCCGTCGTCCAGCCGGAAGGCGTAGTCGCCCGCCGGGGCCTCGCCGGACCACCAGCCGTCCCGGTCCGGACAGCGGGCCAGGTCGTAGCCGAAGCCGTTGACTTCGACCCGCACCCGCGAGTCCGCGTTCGGTGCCCACACCTGGTAGCGCGGCATCAGCCCCTCCTCGTCAGCAAGGCCACCGGCAGGTCCGCCAGCAGCCGCGCCACCGGCACCGCGCCCGCGGGGAAGCTCCGCCCGGTCGGCTCGTCCGTCCACGGCCCGCCCGCCGGCAGCTCCAGCACGGTGTCGCGCCATCCGCCCGCCCGCTCCAGCCCGTACGGCAGCCGGGTGACGGCGGTGACGACGTCCTCGCCCCGGGCGAAGGCCAGCAGGTGGTCGGCGGCGGGGCCCGCGGCGTGCAGCGGCCGGTACGGGCCGAGCGGGCGGGTGCGGCGTAGGTGCAGCGCGGTGGTGGTGAGGTGCAGCTTCTCCCGGGCGAGGTCGCCGGGGCGCGGCGCCGCCGCGTCGGTGAGCCGCACCGCGAGCGCGCCGAAGTCCACCACGCCCCGGTTGTCCGGGTCCACCAGGGTGTACAGCGGCTCCTCGCTGCCCTGGTAGAGGTCCGGCACGCCCGGCACGGTGAGGTGCAGCAGCGCGGCGGCCAGGGTGTTGGCGCGGGCGTACGGGGCGAGGGCGTGGACGGCGCCCTCGATCCGGGGGAGCAGCCCGGGGTTGGCGTGGACCGAGCGGGCGCGCCGCTCCAGGGCCCGCTCGTAGCCGGGGGCGGGGGTGGTCCAGGAGGTGTGCAGCTTGGCCTCGCGGGCAGCCTTGAGCAGGGCGGCGACCAACCGGTCCGGGTCGATCGGCCAGGCGGCGACCAGGGTGTGCCACAGCAGCCAGTCGGCGTCCCGGTCGAGACCGGGCGCGGCCGGGCCCGCGGCGGTGGACCAGGCGGCGGCCTCGGCGGCCCAGGAGTCCGGCCGCTCGGCGAGCACGGCGAGCCGGGCCCGGGCGTCGGCGCTGCGCTTGGTGTCGTGGGTGGAGAGCACCGTCATGCTGTGCGGCCAGGTGCGCTCCAGGTAGTGGCACCAGTCGTGGAAGTCCGCGGGGTGGAGCCCGGGCCGGGCGGGTTCGCCGCCGACCTCGTTGAGGCCGGGCAGGGCGTTCCAGCGGTAGAAGGCGGTGTCCTCGACGCCCTTGGCGGCCACCGCGGCGGCGGTCTGGGCGAAGCGCGTGCAGAACTCGTCCTTGTCCGCGCCGCGGCCCAGCTCGCCGAGCGCGAGCGCGGCCACCAGCCGGTCGGTCGGGTCGGCGGAGCCGTCCAGGGCCGCCCGCAGCTGTCGGGTGGAGGCGGCCGGGACCGCCTCGCCGGGCCGGGCGTACGGCCGGTACGCCGGGTAGCCGGTGAGCAGCCGGCCGAGCGCGGCGCGCAGCTGCCCCGGCGAGTGGTCGGCGTGCGCCGGCTCGGCGGCGCCGATCCGCAGCGCGATCCGCACCAGCCGGTCGACCTCGGCGGCGAGTTCGCCGTCCGGCCCGGCCATGTCGGCGCGCCCGCGCCGGGCTTCGGCGACGGCGGGGTGCGGGTCCGCGCAGAGGTCCCGGACCGGGCCGCCGTGCCGGAAGGACTCGTACGCCCCGGCGAGCCGGCAGGCGCCGGCGTGGTCGGTGAGCACGCCGTCGATCCGGCGCAGCGCGTCGTAGCCGGTGGTGCCGGCCACCGGCCAGTCCTCGGGCAGCCGCTCCTCGCCGGTGAGGATCTTCTCGACCACGACGTACGCCCCGCCGGTGGCCGCCGCCAGGCGCCGCAGGTAGCCGCGCGGGTCGGCCAGCCCGTCCGGGTGGTCGATCCGGAAGCCGTCCAGGACGCCGTCGGCGTGCAGTGCGAGCAGGACGGCGTGGGTGGCGGCGAACACCTCCGGGTCCTCGGCCCGCAGGGCGATCAGCTCGTTGACGGTGAAGAAGCGCCGGTAGTTGAGCTCGGTGCGGGCCAGGCGCCACCAGGCGAGCCGGTACCACTGGCGGCCGAGCAGCTCGGGCAGCGGCAGCTCCTCGGTGCCGGGGCGCAGCGGCAGCTCGTGCTCGTGGTAGCGCAGCACCGCCCCGGCCCGGCCGCCGGGAGGTGTTCCCGCGGTGTCCACGGTGAGCTGGTCCAGGACGGCGCCGAGCCGGTCGCCGAGCAGCGGCAGCAGCACCCGGCCGCGCCCCGGGGCGTCGGCGGGGCCCTCCTGGGCGGTCCAGTCGATGTCGAACCAGCGCGCGTACGGCGAGTCGGGGCCGTCGCGCAGCACCTGCCACAGCGGCCGGTTGAGCCGTTCGGGGGCGGGGACGGCCATGTGGTTGGGCACCACGTCGGCGATCAGCCGCAGGCCGTGGCGGTGCGCGGCGGCGGCCAGCTCGCGCAGCGCCGGCTCGCCGCCGAGCTGCTCGCTGATCCGGGTGTGGTCGACGGTGTCGTAGCCGTGGGTGGAGCCGGGGACGGCCTCCAGCAGCGGGGAGAGGTGCAGGTGGGAGACGCCGAGGGCGGCCAGGTAGGGGACGGCGGCGGTGGCGTCGTGGAGGGTGAAACCGGGCTGGAGCTGGAGGCGGTACGACGACGAGGGGACGGTGGCGGCCGGGCGGGGCTGCGCGGGCTCGGCGGCGGGGGTCATAGCTCCATAGGTACCCGGGGGAGGCCGCGGCCAAGACCCGCTGCTGGCCCGAACAGGTGACCGGCCCCGGCCGTCCGAAGGCCGCGTGCCACGGTCCCGGGGCCGTTCCGGGAGTCGTCCTACGCGGGCCGTTGCAGCGCCATCAGCGAGCGGTCGGTGAGCCACAGGGTGTCCCCGGCCTTGACCCGGGCGCCCGTGCCCGGGGCGGGCAGCCGGGGCCGGGCGGTGTCGACCACGACCTGCCACTCCTGCCCGTGGCCGGCGGGCACGGTGAACTCCAGCGGCTCGAAGTGGGCGTTGAACATCAGCAGGAAGGAGTCGTCGACGATCCGCCCGCCGCGCCGGTCCGGTTCGGAGATCGCGTGGCCGTTGAGGAAGACGGTCAGCGACTTGGCGTAGCTGGCGCCCCAGTTGCGCTTGGTCATCTCCTCCCCGGTCGGGGTGAACCAGGCGATGTCGGTGAGGTCGTCGAAGCCGCCGGAGGCGGACACCGGCCGCCCGTGGAAGAACCGCCGCCGCCGGAACACCGGGTGGTCGCGGCGCAGCCAGATCATCCCCTGGGTGAACTCCAGCAGCCGCGCCTGCGGCCCGTCACCCTCGGGCCAGTGCACCCAGGTGAGCTCGTTGTCCTGGCAGTAGGCGTTGTTGTTGCCCAGCTGGGTGCGGCCGAGCTCGTCGCCGTGCGAGAGCATCGGCACGCCCTGGGAGAGCATCAGGGTGGCGATGAAGTTGCGCTGCTGGCGCGCCCGCAGCTCCTCGACGGCCGGGTCGACGGTGGGGCCCTCGACGCCGCAGTTCCAGGAGCGGTTGAAGGACTCGCCGTCCCGGCTGTCCTCGCCGTTGGCCTGGTTGTGCTTCTCGTTGTAGGAGACCAGGTCGCGCAGGGTGAAACCGTCGTGGCAGGTCACGAAGTTGATCGAGGCGATCGGGCGGCGGCCGTCGTCCTGGTAGAGGTCGGAGGAGCCGGTGAGCCGGGAGCCGAACTCGGCGAGGGTGGCGTTCTCGCCGCGCCACAGGTCCCGCACGGTGTCCCGGTACATGCCGTTCCACTCCGTCCACAGCGGGGGGAAGTTGCCCACCTGGTAGCCGCCCTCGCCGAGGTCCCAGGGCTCGGCGATCAGCTTGGCCTGGGAGACCACCGGGTCCTGCTGGACGAGGTCGAAGAAGGAGGAGAGCCGGTCCACCTCGTGGAACTGCCGGGCGAGGGTGGCGGCGAGGTCGAAGCGGAAGCCGTCCACGTGCATCTCGGTGACCCAGTAGCGCAGCGAGTCCATGATCAGCTGGAGCACGTGCGGGCTGCGCATCAGCAGGCTGTTGCCGGTGCCGGTGGTGTCCTCGTAGAAGCGCTGGTCCCGGGCGAGGCGGTAGTAGGAGACGTTGTCCAGGCCGCGCAGCGACAGCGTCGGCCCCAGGTGGTTGCCCTCGGCGGTGTGGTTGTAGACGACGTCCAGGATCACCTCGATCCCGGCCGCGTGCAGCGCCTTGACCATGGACTTGAACTCCTGCACCTGCTGGCCGCGGTCGCCGGTGGAGGAGTAGGAGGAGTGCGGGGCGAAGAAGCCGACGGTGTTGTAGCCCCAGTAGTTGGCCAGGCCGAGGTCCCGCAGCCGGTGGTCGCGGACGAACTGGTGCACCGGCATCAGCTCGATCGCGGTGACGCCGAGCTTGGCCAGGTGTTCGATCACCGCCGGGTGGGCCAGGCCCGCGTACGTTCCGCGGATCTCCTCGGGGATCCCCGGGTGGAGCCGGGTCAGGCCCTTGACGTGGGCCTCGTAGATGACGGTGCGATGGTAGTCGGTGCGCGGCGGCCGGTCGGTGCCCCAGTCGAAGTACGGGTTGATCACCACCGAGTGCATGGTGTGCGGGGCGGAGTCCAGGTCGTTGCGGCGCTCGGGGGCGCCGAAGTGGTAGCCGTAGACCGACTCGTCCCAGTCGACGTGCCCGCTCATCGCCTTGGCGTACGGATCCAGCAGCAGCTTGGCGCTGTTGTGCCGCTGGCCCAGGCCGGGGTTGTACGGGCCGTGCACGCGGAAGCCGTAACGCTGGCCCGGCTGGACGCCGGGGAGGTAGGCGTGCCGGACGAAGGCGTCCGTCTCGCGCAGCTCGACGGCGGTCTCGGAGCCGTCCTCGGCGATCAGGCACAGCTCGATCCGGTCGGCGCTCTCGGAGAACACCGCGAAGTTGGTGCCGGCCCCGTCGTAGGTGGCGCCGAGCGGGTAGGGCGTACCGGGCCAGACCTGCATGACGCTCCTCAACTTCCTTGCTACCGACGGGAACTGACATGTACTCCGACTGCACTGCGGGCCGTCTGTCCG
Source organism: Kitasatospora sp. NPDC005856 (assembly GCF_040629945.1). NCBI lineage: Bacteria > Bacillati > Actinomycetota > Actinomycetes > Kitasatosporales > Streptomycetaceae > Kitasatospora > Kitasatospora sp. NPDC005856. Next base: position 38,423 of record NZ_JBEXWT010000058.1, read on the forward strand.
GGCCCGGACGCTCTCTTCCCGGCCGGGCGGCCGGGCATGTGCGCGAGCGTGCGCCGTGACGCACGACACGGCGGCCGTGGACGCGCGGCACAGGGCATACTCCCCGAGCCCTCCCCCGGGGGCCGGGAGATCCGGCCCGGGTTGGGCCGAACGAGCGTCCGTCGGGCATTCGTGTGAAGAGTGCTTCCGGTGGTGCGGGAGGGCCCCCGGGCATCCGGCTGCGATCGGCTCACGGCGGGCAGTACCCTTGATCGTCCGGTCGCCCGGGGGCCGGCCGGCGGGCTTCCGACGGACCGACAGGCTTTCACGGGCCGACGGGCTTTCAGTCGACAGCCTTCCGACGGTCCCCGCGCCCGCGGGGGTCGGCCGCACGACCAGATGAGGTGGCGCATGGTGTTCCCCGCCGGCGGCCGTGGCTCCGGGCCCGGCGGCCCCGACCGGGGCGCGGCCCGCAGCGAGGCGCCCACGGTGGTCATGCGCCCCACCCTGACCGGCCGGGCCCTGGTGCCCGCCCAGAGCGGCCCGGTCGAGATACCGGCACTGGCCTGGTCGGCCGGCGAATGGGAGGACGCCTACCAGCGGGTCCGGCTGTCCGGCCGCGCCTACGTCTGGCTCAACCTGGTCGAACAGCGGCTGCGCGCCCTGGTCGACGAGGTGCTCCACCCGATCTACGCCCCCGCCCACGGCGAGGACTGGGTCACCGCCGCCGCCGGGCCGGCCGGCGAGGAGTGGGCGCACCGGGCCGGGGCCGTGCGCGAGGTCAGCCGCCGCAAGGGCTACCTGCTCGACCCGGCCGACGACGACCCGCTGGTCTTCCTCACCCTGCCCCAGCTGCGCGAGCTGATGGTGCAGCACTGGCCCTGCTTCGAGCCGTACCTGGCCGACCGGCGCGAGATCGAACTCGCGCTCGACGAGCTGGAGGTGGCCCGGCACGTGGTCTCCCGCAACCGGGTGCTCACCCAGACCGTGCTGGCCCAGACCGAGCGGGCCGCCGCCCGCCTGCTGGCCGTCCTGGACGGCGGCGCCGGCGGGGTGCCCGCGGACGTGGTCGAGTCCCTGGTGGCCGGCCGGTACGCGGACGTCGTCGCCGTGCACGCCGACCGGGTCCGGCTCCAGCGCGACCTCCCCGTCGAGGACCTGCTGGACGGCGCCCGGCGCCTCGACGCGCTCGGCATCGGCCTCGGCATGCTCTGCCAGAACTACACCGGCAAGCGCCTGGTGCGCCTGGCCGGCGAAGGCTGCCGGGTGCGGCTGCTCTTCCTCAACCCGGCGAGCAGCGCGGTACGCCGACGCGAACGCGAACTCGGCCTCGGGCGCAGCGAGTTGTCGCGCTCCATCGAAATGAACATCATGCACGTGCGGCGGGTCCGGGCCCGGCTGCGGGACCAGGGCGGCTTCGAGATCCGGGTCTTCGACGAAACCCCGCGCTTCACCGCCTACCTGGTCGAGGGCCCCCGCACGGCCGGCCAGGCGGGCGGCCGACGCCAGGGCCGCGACCTCGGCGTCATCCAGCCCTACCTGCGCCGCGCCCGCGGCATGGAGTCCCCGGCGCTGGTCCTGCGCGGCGGCGCCGGCCAGCAGCCCGGCGGCACCGAGCCGGGACTGCTGGAGGTCTACCGCGAGGAGTTCGAGGGCGTCTGGGCCGACTCCCGGCCCGTGTCCTGAGACCCGCGTCCCGACCGGTGTCCTCAGGCCCGCGTCCCGGCCGGTGTCGTCAGGCCCGCGTCCCGGGGAATGCCCTCGTCGCGGGGGCGGCGGGCCTGCCAGACTGCGGGCCGTGAACGAGCTCCCCGTCTGGACCCTGGAACCCGCCGCGTTCTCCGACCTCGAACGCGTCACCGACCTCAAGGACCAGGTCATGCGCGCCGACCTGGAACGCCTCGGCCGCTGGGACCCGGAGCGCTCCCGCCGGCGGGTGGCCGACGCCTTCTCCACCACGTGGACGTCCGTGCTGCTGGTCGAAGGCGCCTTCGCGGGCTCCGTCACCGTCCGCCCCGACGAGCGGGGCGGACGCCACCTGGAGCTGTTCTACCTGGCCCCGCACCTCCACGGCCGCGGCCTCGGCACCGCCGTGCTGCGGCGCCTCCTCGCCGAGGCCGATGTTGCCGGGGAACCGGTGCACCTCGTCGTCCTGCAGGGCAGCGCCGCCCGGCGGCTGTACGAACGGCACGGCTTCACCGTCGCCCACGAGGACGCGGTCGACGTCCACATGTACCGCCCGGCCCCCGCACCGTGACCACCCCCCGACCGCCCTTCCGACCGCGACCGGCACACGCCTCCCACCCGACCGCCGGGCGGGTGGGAGGCGGGGGCGCGGGCCGGGTTGTCGGTGGGCCGGGTGATGATAGGGGCTGTTTCGAGAGGCAGGACGGAAGGACACACCTGATGAGCTGGTGGCAGCAGCCACTGGTCGGCTTCGACCTGGAGACCACGGGCACCGACCCGGCCGTGGACCGCATCGTCACGGCCGCGCTCGTGGACACCGTCGGGGCCGCCCGGGTGGGGGCCGCGCACTGGCTGCTCGACCCCGGGGTGCCGATACCCGCCGAGGCGGAGGCGATCCACGGGATCGGGGACGAGGTGGTGCGGAGCAAGGGCAGACCGGCGAAGGAGGCGGTGGAGGAGATAGCCGCCGCGCTCTGCGAGCGGATCGCCGCCGGGCGGCCGGTGGTGGCGTTCAACGCGCCGTTCGACCTGTCGCTGCTCGACGCCGAGCTGCGCCGGCACGGGCTGGCGACGCTCGCCGAGCGCCTCGGCCGGCCGGTCGGGCCGGTGCTGGACGCGCTGGTGATCGACCGGGCCGTGGACAAGTACCGCAAGGGCTCGCGCACCCTGCAGCGGGTCTGCGAGCTGTACGGGGTGGAGTTGACGGACGCCCACGAGGCGGGCAGCGACGCGCTCGCCGCCGTCCGGGTCGCCGTCGCGCTGGCCGGGCGCTACCCGGCCGAGGTGGGGGCGGTGGAGCCCGCCGAACTGCACCGGCGGCAGATCGACTGGTACCGGCAGTGGGCCGAGGGCCTCCAGGCCTGGCTGCGCCGCGGCAAGGACCCGCAGGCGGTGGTCGATCCGCGCTGGCCCGCGCGGTGACGGCCGTCCGGCGCCGCTACGCGGCCGGGAAGTCGAAGGTGTAGCCCTCGGCGACCAGCCAGGGCAGCAGCTGCTTGAGCGCGGCCACGGTCTGGCCGCGGTCGCCGCCGCCGTCGTGCATCAGGACCACGCCGCCGGGCTTGAGCTGCTTCTGCACGGCCGCGACGATGGCCGGCGTTCCCGGGCGCGCCCAGTCGCGCGGGTCCACGGACCAGCCGAGCGAGGACATCCCGAGGCCCGCGGTGATGTGCTCGTTGTCGGCGTTGAAGCCGCCGCCCGGGGCGCGGAACCAGCCGACCTCGGTGCCGGGGCCGCCGGCCTGGACGATCATGTTCCGGGCGGTGGTGATCTCGTCCACGGCCCGGTCGTGCGGGAGCTTCGCGAACGGCTGCGGGTGGTGGACGCTGTGGTCGCAGAGCCGGTGCCCGGCGGCCAGGACGCGCTTGACCATGGTGGGGTTGGCGGCGGCGTTCTGACCGATCTGGCAGAACGTGGCCTTGGCGTGGTACTGGGCGAGCAGGTCGAGGATCTGGCCGGTGGCCGGGCCCGGGCCGTCGTCGAAGGTGAGCGCGACGGTGCGGCCGCCCGAGGCGGTGGAGCCGATCACGGTGCCCGCCCCGGTGTGCGGGGGCGGCGCCGCGGGCGCGGAGGGGTCGGCGGCCGGGGTGCTCGGTGCGGCCGGTGCGGCCGGGGTGACCGGCGCGCTGGGCGCGGCCGAGACGGGGGAGCCCGTGGCCGTGGACGGCTTGGGCGTCGGCTTCGCCGGTACAGCGGGTACAGCCGGTACCGCCGGCGCGGAGGCTGCCGGGGAGCCCGCGCCCGGCGGCACGGCGTCCGAGCCGGGCGCCGGGGCGATGGTGGTCGCGGCCGTCCCGCTCGGCGGGGCGGTGGCCGGCGACCGGGTCTGCGACTCCGCCGCCGCGCTCGGCGGCTGGAGCGCCCCGTTGGCCGTCCCGCACGCGGCCAGCCCCAGGGCGGCGGCCACCGCGACGCAGCCCACGAGCAGCCGGCGCCGGGAGCGGGACGGTGGGGTCGGGGCGAAGGGGCGTCGGGAGGTCCGGTGCATGGGCGGCGGCTCCTGAGGTGCGAGTGCGGTGCCGATCTCTCGGGTCAGGACGACTGTCCGATAGGACGCCGATCGTACGTTCCCCGGTTGCGGACCGGACCGACCCGCCGTAAGAGTCTTCTCACACTCGCCCCGCTGGCGGCCACGCCCCGCCACGGGTACCGGGGAAGGCCGTCAGAAGGGGTACCAGCGCACCCCGGTGGCCCCGTCCCGCAGCGAGTCGACCCGGCGCCGGAACTCCTTCAGCGCGGCCGGGTTGCTGGCCGCCTGCTGCGCCACCCAGGAGGCGCTGGCGGTCTCCCGGGCGCCGCGCAGCACCGTGAAGCCGGGCCATTCGCGCACGTCCCAGCCGTACGCCTCGGTGAACGCGCGGTACTCCTCGACGGGCACGCCGTAGCGGTCCTGGCTGAGGGCGAGGACCACCAGGTCGTGCTCGCGCAGGTCGTTCGCCATGAACTCCAGGTCGAGCAGCACCGGCCCGTCCGGGCCGATGTGGACGTTGCGCGGCAGCGCGTCGCCGTGGATCACCCCGGGGTGCAGCTGCGGGACGAGGTCGGGCAGGGCGGCCGCGAAGGCGTCCCGGCGGTGGCGCAGGAAGGCGACGTCCACCGGGTCCACATGCCCCTCGGCGGAGGCCAGCCAGCGCTCGACCGGGGCCAGCAGGTCGCGCCGGCCGAGGGCGAAGGGCGGCAGCGGCAGCCGGTGCAGGGCGCGCAGCAGCGGGGCGAGGTCGACCGGGCGGGCGGGCCGGACGGCGGGCGCGAGCCGGCGCCAGAAGGTGACCGGGTGGCCGTCGGCCAGTTGCGGCTCGGGCGCCACCGCGTCGTACGGGCGGACCACCGGGACGTCCTGGCCGGCCAGCCAGTGGGCGAGGGCCAGCTCGCGGTGCGCCCGGTCGTACAGCTCGGGGCCGCGGCCGACCTTGGCGACCACGGCCGGGTCGCCGAGGTCGAAGACGGCGTTCTCGCCGAGCGCGAGCAGCGTGGCCCCGTCGGGGGCGCCCAGCCCGGCCGACTCGCAGGCCCGGGCGAGCAGCAGCCGGGCACGGCCCTCGTCGAAGGGGATCATGACTGGAGTTCCGTTCCGCCGACGTTCATCCGGGGGATCCCGGACGGTGATCATCATGACGCACGGACGCCGGGCCCCGCGCGCTGCGGGGCCCGGCGTCGGGCGGGTCGGACAGGCCGTCGGACAGGCCGTCGGGCGGGTCGGACGGGCCGTCGGGCCGGGGGTGCCGGAGGGCCGTGGGGCTGCCGGGGAGCTCAGACCCCGGCCCGGCGGTGGCGCGCCCCCTCCGCGCCCTCGGCCCCCTTCGCGCGCTCAGCCCCCGGAGCCGACGCGGCGGGCCGGTCGTGCGGGGCCGGTCCGGCGCCGACCGGCGGGACGGACTCGCCGTGCGAGAGGTCCGGCAGCCAGCGCAGCCAGCGCGGCAGGTACCAGTTGCGCTCGCCCAGCAGGGTCATCACCGAGGGCAGCAGCACCCCGCGGATCACGGTGGCGTCGATCAGCACCGCGACCGCCAGCCCCACGCCCATCTGCTTCATCACCTGCATGGAGAGCGAGCCGAAGACCGAGAACACCGCCACCATGATCACCGCGGCGCTGGTGACCACCCCGGCCGTGGAGCGGATGCCGTGGGCGATCGCGGCCCGGGTCGGCAGGCCGCGGTCGTGGCCCTCCTTGATCCGGGAGACCACGAACACGTGGTAGTCCATCGAGAGCCCGAAGAGGATCACGAAGAGGAACAGCGGCACCCAGGACTCGACCGCGCCGACCCCGGCGGTGCCCAGCAGCGAGGCGCCCGTGCCGTGCTGGAAGACCAGCGTCAGCACCCCGTACGCGGCACCGACCGAGAGCAGGTTGAGCACCACGGCGGTGAGGGCGACGACCGGGGAGCGGAAGGAGGTGAGCATCAGCAGGAAGGCGAAGACCACCACGAAGCCGAAGACCAGCGGCATCGAGCCGGTCATCTTCCGGTTGAAGTCGTAGGAGCTCGCGGTCTGGCCGGTGACGGGCGCCTCGGTGCCGGGCACCTTGAGCACGGTGGCGGGCAGCAGGTCCTCGCGCAGGCTCCTCAGGGCCTCGTTGCTGGTGGCGTCGTTGCCGGAGCCGTTGAGCGGGATGTCGACGGTGGCCACGTTCCGGTCGGGGTGCACGGCGACCTCGACCGGGCCGTGCATCCGCCCGCCGGACAGCGCCCTGGCCTTGAGGTCGGCGATCGCGGCGGTCATCGCGGGGGAGTCGATGTCGGCGGCCCTGATCACCACGACGGCGGGGGCGGGGCTGCCGGGGAAGGCGGCCTCGATCTTCTGCGAGGCGGCGACCAGGGCGTTGCCCCTGGGCAGCTGCTGCTGGAAGGTCAGCTTCGCGGTGTGCATGGTGAGCAGCGGTGCGGCCAGGGCCAGCAGGAAGGCGCAGGCGAGCACGGTGGCGGCCAGCGGTCGGCGCAGCACCGGGGTCAGCACCGCGTTCCAGAACCGTCCGCCGTCCTGTGCGGCGCCCGGCCGGCGCAGCTTGGCGAGGAGCGGCACCCGGCCCTTCTCGACCCGGTCGCCGAGCATCGACAGCACTGCGGGCAGCACGGTGAGCGAGCCGAGCACGGCGGTGACCACGACCACGATGGTGGCGAGGGCCATCGCCTTGAAGGTGGCGATCCCGGTGAGGAACATCCCGGCCATGGCGACCACCACGGTGACGCCGGAGACCAGCACCGCCCGGCCGCTGGTGGCGGCGGCCACGGCCAGCGCGGTGGCGGCGTCGCGCCCGGCGGCCCGCTCCTCGCGTTCGCGGCGCAGGTAGAAGAGGCAGTAGTCGACGCCGACGGCGAGGCCGACCAGCAGCATCACCGAGGAGGCGTCGCCGCTGGTGTGCAGGAACCCGCTGCCGAGGGCGACCAGCCCGGCCGCGGCGACGAAGGCGGTGAGCGCGAGCACCACCGGCAGCACGGCGGCGACCAGCGCGCCGAAGGCGACCAGCAGGATGCCGAGGGCGAGCGGCACGGCGGTCCACTCGGCGCGGGCGAAGTCGTTCCCGAGCTGGTCCTGCATCCACTTGCCGGAGCTGGCGTCGCCGAGCTGGACCACCGTCAGGTCGGGGTGCTGCCGCTGCACGCCGGCCACCGCGTCCAGCACCGGCTGGACGTGGTCCGGCGCCTGCGCGGGGTCGCCCTTGAGCGTCAGCGTCACGAGCGCGGAGTGGCCGTCCGCGGAGACGGCCCCGGTGTCGTACGGCGAGCGGACCTCGGCGGCCTCGCCGGTGCCGTTCACGGCGGCGATGACCTGGCCGACGGCGGCGCGGAACTCCGGGTCGTCGGCGCTGCGGGTGGCGCTCTGGACCAGGACGGTCTCGCTCGCCGGGCTCGTCAGACCGGCCTCGTCGAGGATCCGTGCGGCCCGGGAGACCTGCCCGGGGACCTGCTCGGCGTCGGTGATCTTCGTACTGCCGTGCGCCGTGCCGAGCGCGGCGGCCAGGACGACGAAGAGCAGCCAGCCGAACACGGCGGTCTTGCGGTGCCGGGCGCTCCAGGCGCCCATCGCGCCCGCCGGGCCGAGTCTGGACTTCACGGGCTTCACGGTGGTTCTTCCCCCTGGGAGAGCGGCGGTCGGCGTGGGACGGGAGCGGCGGCGGCCCTGGGTCGGGGAAGTCGCCGGTCGCGGTGCGCCGGGTGCGATCCGGCGTCCCGATCGACAGTAGGGAAGCGGGGGTTGACGGGTAATCCGGCTGGCGGGTGGCCGCATCCTGATGCTCTCCCGGGGGCCGGGGTGGGGTTTTCCCTACCCCCGGACCCCGAGATCTCCTCCTGGGGGGTAGGGGATGCGCCTCCACCCTGAGGGGGAGAAGGCTCCACCCGGAGCACGAGGTCGACGGGGCTGCGGGCAGGGGAAACTGGGTCGGGGTCGCTTCGGGGTGGCCCACGGGGGTTGAAGCACGCGAAAACTACTTGCCGGGCGGCAAGCAAGTGCCCGTAGGATGATGCCCCAGATTCACTTACCTGCCGACCGGCAAGGGAGTGCCCGTGGGGCTCTCCCCGAGCCGGCCTTGCCGTTGCCCAGCGTCCCGTCCCCCAAGGGCTGCGGTGAACCATGCCCAGGAGGCATCACGAGCATGTTCCACCGACTAGGACAATTCGTCGTTCGCCGTGCGTGGTGGGTCATCGCCGCGTGGGTCGTCGCGATGGTCGCCATCGTCGCGTCGGCGCCCAAGGTCACCTCGCAGACGGACGAGTCCGCGTTCCTGCCCAAGCACTACGAGTCCATCCAGGCCGCGCAGCTCCAGGAACAGGCGTTCCCGGCCAGCTTCACCCCGTCCGCGCTGGCGCTCTTCGAGCGCAACGACGGCGGCGCGCTGACCGCGGACGACAAGGCCACGATGGCCAAGATCGTCCAGGGCCTCACGGACAAGAAGATCGAGGCCGTCGAGAAGATCATCCCGGTCGGCGAGCAGACCACGTCCAAGGACGGCAAGTACGCGCTCGCGCCGATAGCCATCGACAAGAGCAAGCAGCAGGACCCGAAGAAGTTCGGCGACGTCGCCAAGCACCTCCGCGAGGAGGGCAAGGCGCTCGCCTCGGGCACCGACGTCAAGTTCCAGCTCGGCGGCTCCGCCGCGCAGTCGCTGGACCAGCAGGAGGCCTCCGGCTCGGCCGACGCCCTCATCGGGATGGCGACGATCGTCCTGGTCGCGATCATCGTCGGGCTGATCTTCCGCAGCATCCTGGCCGGCATCCTGCCGCTCCTGGTCTCGCTCGTGGTCGCCATGCCGGCCTCCAACGGCCTGATCAACTACGCCACCAAGGCCTTCGACCTGGAGACCACCCCCATCCTCTCGGCGATCCTGATCGTCGTCGTGCTCGGTGTCGGCACGGACTACTTCCTCTTCCTGGCGTTCCGCTACCGCGAGCGGCTGCGGGCCGGTGACGACCGCAAGGAGGCCGTGGCCAACGCGGTCGGGCGGGTCGGCGAGGCGATCGCCTCGGCCGCCGGCGCGGTCACCGTCGCGTTCGCCGTGCTGATCCTCTCCAGCCTGGGCATGTTCAAGGCCCTCGGCCCCGCGCTGGCCATCGCCGTCGTGGTCACCGCCTTCGCCTCGCTCACCCTGGCCCCCGCCCTGCTCGCGGTCATCCCGGCCCGTGCCGTGTTCTGGCCCGGCAAGAAGTGGATGCGGGAGCCGAACGACGCGCGCTTCGCCGCGCTCGGCCGGATGGTGCAGAAGCGCCCGGCCGCGGTCGCGATCGCCTCCGGCGGCGTGCTGCTGGCGCTGTCCGCCGGCGCCCTGAGCTACAACGGCACCTTCGACCTGGCGGGCAGCTCCATGCCCAAGGAGAAGGAGTCGATGGTCGTCCAGGACAAGATGATCAACGGCTTCTCCGCCGGTGCGGCCGACCCGACCCACGTCTTCCTGACCAACACCAGCGGCGCCAAGCTCGACCCGGGGGCGTTCGAGTCCTACGCGGCCAAGCTCGGCGGGGTGTCCGGAGTGGCCCAGGCCGCGCCGAAGCCCCAGCTCAGCGCGGACGGCGTGACGGCCGACTTCACCGTCACGCTCACCCACAAGCCGGACAGCAACGAGGCGATCGACACCCTCACGCAGATCCGGGAGGTCGCGCACGGCCAGGCGCCGGCCGGGACCTCGGCGAAGGTCGGCGGCCTGACCGCCGTCTACAAGGACATCAACCTCGCGATGACCCACGACTACAAGCTGGTCTTCCCGATCGCGGGTCTGCTGATCCTGCTCATCCTCGCCCTGCAGCTGCGCAGCGTGGTCGCCCCCTGGTACCTGATGGCCTCGGTGGGCCTCGGCTTCTCCGCCACCCTCGGCGCCACCACGCTGCTCTTCCAGAACATCGGCGGCGAGACCGGCCTGATGTTCATGCTGCCGATCCTGATCTACCTCTTCGTGGTGGCGATCGGCACCGACTACAACATCCTGATCATCGCCCGCCTCCGCGAGGAGGCCCGGGAGGGCCGCAGCCCGCGTGACGCGGCGCGCGAGGCGCTGCGCCACGGCGGCCCGACCGTCGCGGCGGCCGGCTTCATCCTGGCGGCGTCCTTCGCGACCTTCATGCTCGCGGGCAACGTCTTCATGCTGGAGTTCGGCTTCGCGATGGCCTTCGGCATCATCCTGGCGGCCTTCGTGATGGCGATGTTCTTCACCCCGGCGCTCACCGCGCTGATCGGCAACAAGGCGTGGTGGCCCGGCCACGGCGCCGACCCCGGCCACGGCCGGGGCCCGGCCCCGCTGGCGGACCCGCACGGCGTGCCGGAGCCGGCCGGCCGGAGCTGATCCGACCGGTCCGCAGGGCAGCGGCGTCCCGCTTCGGCGGGGCGCCGCTGCCCCTTTCCCCGGACGGCCAAACGTGATCTCCGAGGCGGAAAATCCCCGGTCAACCCCGGTTCCACCGTGCTACAGTCGAAGCAGTTGCAGTTTTGGTTCCCATGAACGTGGTGTGCGCCTGCTGGTTCCAACCGACAGGCGCATTTGTTTTGTCCGGTGTTTCAGTCTCCGGATGGGGATCGCGGCTACTTGGGGATCCACGAGGTGTGGGTCCCTGATGCCCCAGTTAGAGGAGACGGTTATGGCTACCGGCACCGTGAAGTGGTTCAACAGCGAAAAGGGCTTCGGCTTCATCGAGCAGGATGGCGGCGGCGCCGACGTGTTCGCCCACTACTCGAACATCCAGGCTCAGGGCTTCCGTGAGCTGTTCGAGGGCCAGAAGGTCGAGTTCGACGTCACCCAGGGCCAGAAGGGCCCGCAGGCCGAGAACATCCAGATCATCGGCTGACGTCAGCTCCACGCTGACTCGCGATCATCGCGAAGCGGGGGCCCGCACCGCACGGTGCGGGCCCCCGTTCATGCCGCCGTACGGCCGGGGCGGCGCACTCCATCCTCCGACGGCCGACCCAGCCCGTGATCCGGGCTGCCGACCGACGGACGGAGATCCCGTGACCACCCCTGCCCGCCCGCCGCGCGACCGCGGCCCCCGCAACACCGACCAGGCCCGCCGCACCGCCGGCGGCGACCGCACGCGCAAGCCGCGCAGCCGCGGTGGCGCCCCCAGGCAGGGCCGCCCCGCCGCCGTGCCCGAGGCCACCGACTTCACCGTCGTCCAGGGCACCCCGGCCCGGCCCCCGGCGGCCTCCTTCGCCGAGCTCGACCTCCCCAAGTCGATCCTCGCCGCGCTCACCCGCGAGGGCGTCACCGAGCCCTTCCCGATCCAGGCCGCCACGCTGCCCGACTCGATCGCCGGGCGCGACGTGCTCGGCCGCGGCCGCACCGGCTCCGGCAAGACCCTGGCCTTCGGCCTGCCGCTGCTCGCCCGTACCGCCGGCCGGCGCGCCGACACCCGCCACCCGCTGGCGCTCGTCCTGGTGCCCACCCGTGAGCTGGCCCAGCAGGTCACCGAGGCGCTCACCCCGTACGCCACCGCCGTCAACCTGCGGATCACCACCGTCGTCGGCGGCATGTCGATCGGGCGCCAGGCCAACGCGGTGCGCCGCGGCACCGAGGTGCTGGTGGCCACGCCGGGCCGACTGGACGACCTGATCGGGCGCGGTGACGTCAAGCTCTCCGACGTCGCGATCACGGTCCTGGACGAGGCCGACCAGATGGCCGACATGGGCTTCCTGCCGCAGGTCAGCAAGCTGCTGGAGCAGGTCGCCGAGGGCGGGCAGCGGATGCTGTTCTCCGCCACCCTGGACCGCAACGTCGACCGGCTGGTCAAGCGCTTCCTGACCGACCCGGTGACCCACTCGGTCGACCCCTCGGCCGGCGCCGTCAGCACCATGGACCACCACGTCCTCCAGCTGGAGCAGGCCGACAAGGCCTCCGCCACCGCGCACATCGCCTCCCGCGACGGCCGCGTGATCATGTTCGTGCACACCAAGCACGGCGCCGACCGGCTGGCCAAGCAGCTGCTCGCCAACGGGGTGAAGGCCGCCGCCCTGCACGGCGGCAAGTCCCAGCCGCAGCGCAACCGGGTCCTGGACCAGTTCCGGGACGGCCACGTCACCGCGCTGATCGCCACCAACGTCGCCGCCCGCGGCATCCACATCGACGGCCTGGACCTGGTCGTCAACGTGGACCCGCCGGTCGACCACAAGGACTACCTGCACCGCGGCGGCCGCACCGCCCGGGCCGGCGAGTCCGGGACGGTCGTCACCCTGGTGCTGCCCGAGCAGCGCCGCGAGGTCAACCGGCTGATGACGGTCGCGGGCATCCGCCCGACCGTCACCAAGATCCGCCCGGGCGACGCCGACCTGGCCCGGATCACCGGCGCCCGCACGCCCAGCGGCGTCGCGGTGACGCTGGCCGTGCCGGTCGTCGCGGCCGCTCCGGCTTCGGGGGAGGCTTCGGCGCAGAAGGCGGCCGGCGCCAAGTCCGGTGCCCCGCGCCGCCGTTCCGGCAAGCGCTCCGCGCTGCCCACCGACGTCGACATGAACGGCAACCCGCGTCGCCCCCGCCCCAAGCAGCGGATGGGCGCCGCCGCCCAGGGCGACCGCCCGCAGGCGGCCGGCTTCATCGGCCGCTCCTCGGGCCGCGCCAAGCCCGGCAGCGGCTCCAAGTCCGGCTCCAACTACGGCACCGGCCGCCAGCGCCGCAAGGCGGACTGAGGCCCTTCCGGTCCGACGACGGCCCGGCTCCCCCGTCACCAGGGGGAGCCGGGCCGTTCGCGTTGCGGCCGCCCCGCTTCCCGGTGTCGGACACCGCCCCTCCGCCGCTCCCCGGGCGGCCCCCCTGCGGCCCGGGCGGCCCTCCTACGGCCCCGGGCGCGCGCTCCTGCGGCCCCGGGCACGCGCTTCCGGCGAAACTGCCGCTCGGGCCGACGTCCCTGCTCAGCCCCACCGCATCCGGCAGGTGCCGGTGACCTGCCGGTTGACGGCCGACCGCGCACCCCCGAGTCTTTCCCGCGACCCACCGAGTCGACGCACCGTCACCATGCGGGCGTGGACCGTGAGTCGAAGCGATCCCCCGATCCGGAAGGACGACCCTCCCATGCGCCGAACCGCCGCCGTACTGACCACCGCCCTGCTCGCCGGGGCCGCCGCCCTGGTCGCACCGGCCACCGCCGCCCAGGCCGCCCCCGCCTGTACCGCCTACGCCGGCGCCTGGAGCGCCGTCGGCACCTGTAGCGGCCTCGACCCGATGCAGACCTGGACCGTGACGGCCAGCTGTCTCTACTGGGACTCCACCCACACCACGCAGTTCTTCCGCCCCGCCATCGGCGGCCTGGCGATCGGCGACGGCACCGTGTCCGCCTCCTGCATGGTCGGCGACACCGTGATGTTCCCGCGCGTCGTCCTCGGCGCCACGCCGCCGGCCGGCCCGACCGGCCAGATCAGCGGCTACGCCGACAAGTGCGTCGACGTGCGGGGCGCCAACACCGGTAACGGCACCGCCGTCCAGATCTACGACTGCAACGGCACGGTCGCGCAGAAGTGGCGGATCGGCGTCGACGGCACCATCCGCGCCCTCGGCAAGTGCCTGGACGTCTCGGGCGGGAACACCGGCAACGGCACGAAGGTGCAGATCTACGACTGCAACGGCACCGGCGCCCAGCAGTGGCAGGTCCGGGCCGACGGCTCGCTGCTGAACCCGCAGTCCGGCCGCTGCCTGGACGACCTCGGCTTCTCCACCGCCAACGGCAACCAGCTGGGCATCTGGGACTGCAACGGCGCCGCCAACCAGGTCTGGCACGTGCCCGCGTGACGCGTGTGGCAGCCCCGTCGACCGAATCACCCCCACTCCCAAGGACGTTCCCCATGCGCCGTACCGCCACCCTGTTCGCCACCGCCCTGCTCGCGGGAGCCGCCGCGCTCACCACGGCGCCGGCCGCCGGCGCCGCCGAGCGCACGTCGTCCGCGCCGGCCGCCGGCCCGGCCGACAACTGCACCGTCGTCCCCGACGGCTGGGGCTACCGCGGCACCTGCTCGGGCATCGACCCGATGCAGACCTGGATCCTCTCGCTCACCTGCGTGTCCTACGACATGAACAACCCCGGGGTCCCGGTCTTCTCGTCGGGGCTGAGCACCTGGGTCGCCGGCAACACCAGCACCACCGCCGGGTGCCTCGGCCTGGCGAACACGTGGGGGGTGGGCATCGTGTTCGGTCCCACGCCTGCGGCCGGGCCGACCGGCCAGATCACCGGCTACGTGAACAAGTGCCTGGACGTGCGCGGCGGCAGCAGCAACAACGGCACCCCCGTTCAGATGTGGGACTGCCTCGGCAACGTCAACCAGACCTGGCGGATCGCCGCCGACGGCACCATCCGCGCCGTCGGCAAGTGCCTGGACACCGGCGGGCGGACCGAGAACGGCACGGCGCTGCAGATCTGGGACTGCAACGGCGCCATCAGCCAGCAGTGGCGGGTCCGGGCCGACGGCGCGATCATCAACGTCAAGTCCGGCCGCGCCCTGGACGTCCGGGGCTGGGACACCTCCAACGGCGCGCTCACGCAGCTCTGGGACTTCAACGGCACCGCCAACCAGCTCTGGCACGCGCCCGCGTGACGCGCGTGGCAGCCCCGTCGGCCGGATCACCCGCCGGATCACCGGCCGGATCACCGGCTGTGTGAGCCGGAACCCCCGGGGCGGGCGGACCGGCGGGGGCCCGCCCGGTCCTGCTCACGCCCGGTCGAGCGCGCCGTGGGCCAGCGCTGCCAGGCTGTCGGCGATCCGCTCGGGGGTGAGGCCGGCGTCGCGCTGGTGGCGGAAGAGCTCGGGGGCGAGCGGGGCGAGCAACTGGTCGGCGAGGACCTCCGGGTCCGGCCGGCCGGCCTCGCGCGCGAGGTGGGTGACGTGCAGCCGCCAGAAGGCGTAGGCGCCGGTCCGGTAGCGGGCGGCGCCGGTCTCGGCGCCGAGCACCAGGTGGCTGTGGGTCTCCAGCAGCTCGACCGTCGCGGCGTAGAAGGCGGCCAGCCGCTCGGCCGGGGTGGGGGGCGCCTGCTCGGCGGCCGCGCCCGGGCCGAGCGGCGGGGCACCGCGCAACAGCCGCTCCTGGAGGGCGCGTTCGTGCTCGTCGAGCAGGGCACGGGCGATGGACGCGCGGTCCGGGTAGCGGCGGTAGAGCGTGCCACGGCCGATGCCGGCCGCCTTGGCGATGTCGTCCATGGTGACGGCGGTCGGATCGCCCGTGGCGAAGAGCCGCTCCGCGGCGGCGAGGACCTTGGCCCGGTTGCGGGCGGCGTCGGCCCGCTCGCGGGGCGGGGGGCCGTCGGCCAGGGGGAGTTCCGTCGTCATGGGACCAACGCTAGAGGGAAGTGGACACATAGTCCACTTCCCTCTAGCGTGTGGGTGCCGACAAGTGGACGGACTGTCCACTTGTCTCCGTGGCTTCGTCCTGCCCATCCCGTCCCGGGGGTTCACCGTGTCCCACCTCCTGCACCTCGACAGCAGCGCGCGCACCGACTCCTTCACCCGACGCCTCGGCGCCGCCTTCGCCGACGCCTGGCACGCCGGCGGCGGCGAGGTCACCCACCGCGACCTGGCCGCCGACCCGCTCCCGCCGATCCGCGAAGGCTGGACCCGGATCTGCGACACCATGCTGCGCGAGGGCATCACCGACCCCGCCCACTACGCCGAGGCCGTCCGCACCGAGCAGGAGCACGAGGCCTGGGCGGTCGTCCGGCCGCTGCTCGACGAACTCGTCGCGGCGGACGCCGTGCTGATCGGCGCGCCGATGTACAACTTCGGCATCCCCGCCGCCCTCAAGGCCTGGATCGACCAGGTCACCTTCCCCAAGATGGTCCTCGCGCCCCGCAGGTTCGTGGTCGTGGCCGCCCGCGGCGGCGCCTACGGGCCCGGCACCCCGCGCGAACCCTTCGACCACAACGGCCGCTACCTGCGCGACTTCATCCGCGGCCACTACGCGGTGGAGGACACCGAGGTCATCGCCGCCGAACTGGTCAACTCCCTGGTCGACCCCGGGCTCGCCGGCCGGGTCGCGCAGCACCACGAGTCCGTCGCCGACGCCCTGGACCGGGCCGGCGAACTCGCCACCGAGCTGGTCGGCTACCGCATCCCGAGGGAGGGCTGACGGCCGTGCCGTGGATCTGGCTCCTGCTGGCCGGCGTCGTCGAGGTCGCCTGGGCGCAGTCCGTCAAACCCACCGAGGGATTCACCCGCCCCCTGCCGACCGCCCTCTGCCTCGTCCTCATGTTCGGCGCGGCCTACCTCCTCTCCCGCGCCCTCCAGGGCCTCCCGGTCGGCACCGGCTACGCCGTCTTCACCGGCATCGGCACCATCGGCACCGTCCTGACCGCCCTCCTGCTGCGCCACGAGACCCCGTCCCCGTCCGTCCTCCTGGGACTCGCCCTCATCACCACCGGCCTCGTCACCGTCCGCCTCGGCGGCACCGCCTGAGCCGGGCGCGTCCCCCGGAACACGCCCGGACCGGAGCTCAGGCGCTCAGCGCCGGGGCGGTCGGGGGTGCCAGACGCGTCCCGTCGTAGCGCCGCAGCAGCAGGGCGGCCAGCTCCGGGGCGGGCCCGATGGTGTCGGCCACGGTGTCCGCCCCGGCCTCCTCGGCGGCCGCCGCGATGCGGTCGGGGAGCAGGCCCGGCGCCAGCAGGTAGGGGGCGACGGCGGTGCGCTCGGCGCCCGCGGCGCGCAGGGCGGCCAGGGCGTCGGGCACCCGCGGGCCCGTGGCGGAGGCGTAGGCGACCTCGACGGCCGCCCAGCCGCGGGTACGGCGCCACTCGGCGGCGACCGCGCGGGTCGCGGCGTCGGCGGCCGGGTCGGAGGAGCCGGCCGCCGCCAGCACGACGCCGGTCCGGGCCCGGACGGCGGCCGAGCCGACCGCCGGACCGGCCTCGGCGAGCCGGCGGTCCAGCGCGGCGAGCAGCAGGGCGGAGGGGCCGAGCACGTCCGCGACCGGCAGCCGGGCACCGGCGGCGCGCAACGCGGCCGGGACGTCGTACTTGGCATGGAACGCCCGGTTGAGCAGCAGCGGCACCGCCACCGCGTCCGCCAGCCGCCCGACCACCTGCGGGATCCGCGGCGCGCAGTGGTCCAGGTAGGCGGTGGCGACCTCGATGCCGGGCCGCTGTGCCCGCACCTCCTCCACGAGCGCGGCCACCGTCGCGGCGTGGCGCGGGTCGCGGCTGCCGTGGGCGATCAGGAGGAGGGCGGGCATCAGCGGTGCCTCACTTGCTCGTGGCCAGCAGGCCGCGGTTGCGCAGGACACGGCGTTCGACGGGGGTGAAGACGAGGAGTTCGATGGCGATGCCGACGAACAGGATGAGGATGATGCCGAGCAGGACGCCGGACATGTCGGAGAACTCGCGCTGGTCCTCCAGGAACCGGCCCAGGCCCCGGCCGAGGTCGGGGGAGGAGGCGACGAGTTCGGCGGCCATCAGGGAGCGCCAGGAGAAGGCCCAGCCCTGCTTGAGGCCGGCGAGGTAGCCGGGCAGGGCGGCGGGGATGAGGACGTGGCGGGCACCGGTGAGGCCGGTGGCGCCGATGGTGCGCCCGGCCCGCAGGAACAGCGGGGGGACCTGGTCGATGCCGGCGACCAGGCCGTTGGCGATGGAGGGCACGGCGCCCAGCAGGATGACGGCGTACATCATCGAGTCGTTGATGCCGAGCCAGATGACGGCGGCCGGCACCCACGCGACGGAGGGCAGGGACTGCAGGCCCTGCAGGACCGGCCCGATGGCGGTGCGCACGGGCTTGACGCGGGCGACGACCAGGCCGATCGGGGTGCCGATGACCACGGCGAGGAGGAAGCCGGACAGGCCGCGCCAGACGCTGGTCCAGACGATGGTGAACAGGGTGCCCTGGTACCAGAGGTCCTGGGCGGAGCGCCAGACGTCGGCGGGGCTGGGCAGCTTGTAGGAGGAGGTGAGCTCCAGGCTGTACGCGCCCTGCCACAGCGCGAGCACGACGAGGACGCCGACCAGCGGCGGCAGCGCCTTGCTCCGCAGGGCCTCGCCGAGCGAACCGCGCTGCGCGGTGACGGCGTCGAGGGCGTCCAGGCCCGCGCCGACGTCGGCGGTGTCGCTCGCGCTCCGCCCGGCTCTGTCGTGCTTCTCGTCCTTGTCGTCCTTGTCGAGGACCGGGGTGGTGTCAGTGCTGGCCATGGCGACGGATCTCCCCACGCAGTTCTTCGGTGATCTCGATGGACAGGTCGGCGACGCCGGCGGACTCGATGCGGCGCGGCTGGGGCAGGTCGATCTGCCATTCACGGGCGACGCGGCCGGGGCGGGAGGAGAGCAGGACGACGCGCTGGGCGAGGCGGACGGCTTCGCGGACGTTGTGGGTGACGAAGAGGACGGAGAGCCGGCGTTCGGCCCAGATGCGGGTGATCTCGTCGTGGAGGACGTCGCGGGTGATGGCGTCGAGGGCGGCGAAGGGCTCGTCCATGAGCAGGACCTCGCTGCCCTGGGCGAGGGCGCGGGCCATGGCGACGCGCTGGCGCATGCCGCCGGACAGCTCGTGGACGCGCTTGTCGTGGGCGCCGCCCAGGCGGACGAGTTCGAGGAGGCGCTCGGCCTCGGCGCGCCGCTCGGGACGGGCCACACCGGCCAGCTTCAGGGCGAGTTCGATGTTCTTGCCGGCGGTGAGCCAGGGGAACAGGGCGTGTTCCTGGAACATCAGGGCGGGGCGGCCCCCGGGCACCTCGATGGTGCCGCCGGTGGGCCGGTCGAGGCCGGCGACGAGGTTGAGCAGGGTGGACTTGCCGCAGCCGGAGGCGCCGAGCAGGGTGACGAACTCGCCGGGGGCGACGTCGAGGGTGATGTCGTCCAGGACGCGGGTCTGGGCGCCGGGGCGGCCGAAGGACTTGTGCACGTGCGAGATCCGGACGGCGGGCGCGCCGCCCTGGGCGTCGACGCCGGGGGCGTCCGCCGAGGTGGTCAGTGCCGGGGTCATCCGGGCACCTCCTGCGTGAGTGGTCATGGGCCCCTCCTGCCCGAGGGCGGGCCAGGAGGGAGAGGTCTGCGAGGCCCGCGGGGGCGGGGCCGTGGCCCGGGCCCCGCACGTCCCGGTGGGCATCGATCGGGGATCGACCGGACGGGCGGGGCCGGACCGCGGAGTCGGGACGAACAGCGGTGCTGCGGGCGCTACTTGGCGCCGAGTCCGGCGTCCGCGACGGTCGGCTGCCCCTGGGCGGCGAGGACCTTGTTCAGCAGGGTGAGGTCGTAGATGCCGTTCAGGTTGGCCCCCGCGCCGGCGGCACTTGATTTGGGCAGCTTGAGGAGCCCCGCGGTGACGGCGTGGTCGGCCTCGGCCTGGAGGGTGTTCGCCAGCGGGTCGTCCAGGAAGTCGATGTCGGCCCAGGCCGGGTCGAGGACGGCCGACTCCAGGGAGTTGCCGGCCTCCTTCTTGATCGCCTCGTTGGCGTCGGCCTTGGCCTTGTCGGAGTTGGCCTTGATGAAGGCGTTGGTCTTCACCGAGCCGCGCAGCACGGCCTCCACCACGTCCGGGTGCTCCTTGAGGAACTTCTGCGAGACGATGATGTTGGTGATCACGAACTTCTTGTCCGGCCAGACGTCCTTCTCGTTGAGCAGGACCTTCGCGCCGAGCGTGACCAGCTTGGAGGCGGTCGGCTCGGGCACCCAGGCACCGTCGATGGAGCCGGACTTGTAGGCGTCGGGGGTGACCTTGTTGTCGGTGCGCACCACCGAGACGTCACCGGCGCCGGAGGCCGCGTCGACCTTGTAGCCCTTGCCCGCGAGGTAGTTGAGCAGCGCCACGTCCTGGGTGTTGCCCAGCTGGGGGGTGGCGATCTTCTTGCCCTTGAGGTCGTCCACGGAGGCGACCTTGTCCGGGTTGGCGACCAGCTTGACGCCGCCGGAGGCGGAACCGCCGATGATCTTGAGGGACTGGCCGTCGGACTTGGTGTAGCCGTTGATCGCGGGGGAGGGGCCGATCCAGCCGATGTCGATCGACCCGGCGTTCAGCGCCTCGATCTCGGCCGGGCCGGCGTTGAAGACCTGGGTCTTGACCTGGGTGGAGCCGAGCTCCTTCTGGAATATGCCTTCCTGGAGGCCGACCAGCGGGGTGCCGTGGGTGAGGTTGGCGAAGTAGCCGATCTTCACCGTGTCGGCGGACAGCTTCGCGCCGGAGTTCCCGGCGGTGGCCGCCGTGCCGGCCTTGGCGTCGGAGGACTTGTCGTCCGCCTTGGAACCGTAGCCGCAGGCGGACAGCAGGGCGGCGGCGGTCAGACCGGCCGCGGCGGCCGCCGCGGTGCGTCTGATCCGGCCGGCGCCGGGGCGGGCCTGGGTATGCGAAGGTGCCTGGTTCGGTGCCATGGTGAGTCCTGTTCGCGGACGGACCGTCAGGAGGCGGTCCCGGGCGGAAGGTACGGGAAGGTGGTGCGCGCGGCAGCGGTGTGCCGGGGCAAGCCGGGCGGCTGTGGGGGAAGACAGCCCGGTGACAGGGCGTTCTCAGCCCTGTCGGCCCGCACATCGGGTCAGGCCGCCCTGGCCGCTGCCGAGGACGCCGCTGCCGATGCGGCCGCCTTCCTTGTCCATGCCCGAGAACGCCTCGCTGGGCATCAGACCCAGTCCTCCTCGTCGGGTGCGGGTGCGTCGGTGGTGCGTACGGTCTCGAAGGCCTCGCCCGCCATGCCGGCGGTGAGGGTGGTGCCGTCGGCCGGGTCGATCAGCAGGAAGGAGCCGGTGCGGCGGTTGTCGGAGTAGGCGTCGAGCGCCAGCGGCTCGGCGGTGCGCAGCACCACGTGGCCGATGTCGTTGACGTTCAACCCGTCGGCTCCGGAGCGCTGTTCGAGCGTGTCGATGTCGATCCGGTAGGAGATCTCCTTGACCAGCGCGCGCACCGTGCGGGTGGTGTGCTTGAGCAGCACCTTGTCCCCGGCGCGCAGCGGCCGCTCGTTGAGGTGGCTGACGGTGGCCTCGATGTCCTTGGTCGGCACGGGGGCCGGGCCGGCGGCGATCAGGTCGCCGCGGGAGACGTCGATGTCGTCGGCGAGCAGGACGGTGACGGACTGCCCGGCCCGGGCCTCCTCGACCGGCCGGCCCAGCA
>NZ_JBEXWT010000059.1:0-17817 GCF_040629945.1 Kitasatospora sp. NPDC005856
GCTCGGCTGGGAAACCCCAGCCGAGCGCCTGCATAAACTCATCGCGGCCTGATCAACCGACCACGTGTTGCAACGACCCCTAGAAACCGCCAGGTCGTGCGGGGGCTCCCATGCGCGGTTCAGGCCGTGAGCGATGTCGTGGGTGTGGACCAGGGTCTCGACGACGGCCATGGCCGCGAAGCCCTCCGGGTCGGAGGCGCCGAAGACGTGGGGGGCCAAGGTGGTTGCGTCGGCTGTGTCGACGACGGTCGCGAGCAGCCCGCCGCAGGCCTCCACGACGGTCAGCAGCCCGCGGGGCCCTGCCTCGCGGTCCCCGAAGACGACATTGGCCGGGCCGGCCGGTCGATCACGGGACGCGCGCAGCGGGACGCGCGGTGCGGCGATGGGCTGCGCGAGCCCGAACCGCAGCGCGTACGTGAGCAGGTCGTCCGCGAGGTGTTCGAGGGTCTCCCAGGCCGTCCACTCCAAGTCGCCGGCCCGGGACTGCCATCGGGCGGCGGGGATGCCTTCGAGGGCGTCGACGCAGTGGGCGACGGCCTGGCGTACGTGCTTCCCGCTCACCGGCATGCGGGGTTGTCCGGACTGTGGCATGCGCAGAGACTACAAGGCCGGCTCGACACGATCGGTCCGCCGTCGGCCTTCAGGGCCCGGATCCTGCCCGAATTCGGGCAGGATCCTTGAGGTTTGTTCGGTTGCGCGCCTACGGTCTGTGCTGTCGCCCGTTCGGCATCGGTCACTCGTGCAGCACTGTCCTGTGGTCGGCCGCCCCAGGCGTCGGTGCGGTTCACGCGGACCGTGGCACCGGGGGCGTCGCGATCGATGGGCGCGCTCACCGTCGTCGTCACCGAGACGGGCCTCGCGTCCTCGCGCCTGACGTTTCCGTGGCCGCGCCACCGCCTGCCCGGCCGCGCGGCAGTGGACCGGGTGAAGGCGGCGGTCCTCGCCGGTGTCGGGACGAGGGCCGACGCAGGAAGCCGACGGGCGAGCGACACAGGGGAGATGTGGAGATGAGCAGGGTGCTCGGCACGGTCGAGCGAATCTGGCGGTACCCCATCAAGTCCACCGGCGGTGAGCTGTTGGACGAGGCCGCCGTCGATGCCCGGGGCGTCGTCGGCGACAGGCTCTACGCGGTGCGGGACGCCGAGGGCAGGTTCGGTTCGGGCAAGAACACGCGCCGGTTCCGGCGGATGCCGGGGCTGTTGCGGCTGCGCTCCCGGTATCCCGGGGGAGTGGTCACGAAGGTGCCCGAGCTGCTGGACCCGGACGGCGTCCCGGTACCGGACCCCACCGGCTACGTGCGGCGCTACCTGGGCCGCGACGATGTCGACGTGGCTCGCGAGGGCACGGTCTCGCACGTCGATCAGCTCCCGCTCAGCGTCCTGACGACGGCCACCCTCGACTGGGTCGGCTCGGCCGTTCCCGGCGTGCCCGTCGATGAGCGCCGGTTCCGGCCGAACCTGCTGGTGCGGACACCACCGGGCACGCCCGCGTTCGTGGAGGACGAGTGGATCGGCGGCGCCGCCCGGATCGGGGACGCCCTGCGCATTGGGTTCGAGCGCTCCAGCGAGCGATGCGTGATGATCAACGAGGCGCAGCAGGACCTGCCGCATTCCCCGCTGATCCTGCGAGCCGTCGCACAGGCACACGACACGCGGCTGGACGTGCTGGCCACGGTCACGCACCCGGGACGTGTGCGGCTCGGCGACACCGTCGAACTGCTCTGAGGCACCGTCTGCCCGGGGCCGGTCGCCGCTGGGACCCGGTCGGAAGCGCCGGCCGGTGTCACTGCGCCGATCGCTCGAGTCCGGCAGTCGCTTCACCATCTCGGCTTCCGGCACCCGCTCCACGCAGTCTTCCAGTGGGCCGTGCCGCCCTCGTAGGGCCTCTGGCAGGATGGCGCCGACCCGGCCAACCGAGACCGCGAGGTACGAGTGAGCAGTGAGTGGACCGTTCACGGCAGCCGCCCCGTCTACACGAGTCCGTGGGTGGGGCTCGACCTGGTCGACGTCGAGCCGCTCGGCAGGCAACGGTACGAGCACCACCTGGTGCGGTTCGCGCCGGTCGCGGCGACCGTGGTGGTCAACGACCGGGAGGAGGTGCTGATGATGTGGCGGCACCGCTTCGCGACGGACACCTGGAGCTGGGAGATTCCCAGCGGCATCGTCGAGGACGGGGAGTCCTTCGAGGCCGCGGCGGTCCGCGAGGTGCTCGAGGAGACCGGCTGGCGGGTGGACGAGGTCGAGGTACTCGCCTACTTCCAGCCCATCGGCGGCATGAGCAACGCCGAACACCACGTCTTCCTCGCCCGCGGCGCCACCTACGTCGCACCGCCGGTGGACACCCATGAGGCCGACCGGATCGAGTGGATCCCGCTCTCCCGGATCCAGGGCATGATCGAGCGGCGGGAGATCGTGGCGGGCGTCGCGGTCGCCGGCCTGCTCCAGGTGCTCGCCCGGCGGCCCGGGAGTGCGTTCCGGAAGTGACCACACGTCAACTCGATGATGACGGGTCCGATGTGTCGACGTCCTCTCACGGCGGGTCGCGCGCGGGGTCGGCGCCGGGCGACAATCGTCGGATGGTCGAACCCGGCGTGGTCCACGTCTTCCTCTCGCGCGGACGGTTCTCCTCGGGCGAGGACATCCGCGACTACGTCGACGAGAGGTGGTCGGGGAACGGGGACGCGGAGCCGTCCGCGTTCATGGCGCACGCCGGAATCGCGGAGCTCGAACCGATGTGCGTCGAAGTCGTTCACGCCCGGGACGACGGCCACCTCACTCCGGTCGTCCCCGAGGTGCTCCTTCGGGACGCCTCGTACGCCGACCAGTGGCTGCCGCACGTGGAGTCGACCGAGCCGGCCGACGCCGCGATCTGCGTCTTCACCCCCAATGTGGTCGCCAACCCGCACGGCACCCCGCTGCACTACCTCGGCGGGTTCACCTATCGGACCTGACGGCCTCCCACCCGGACCGCCGCAGCCACTCGGCGAAGACGCGGCGGCGCGTCGGTGCAGGCGCCGACGATTCCGGTGCACGACGACGGCTGCGGGACCAGCGAGTTCGCCTTCGGGGGATCCCGGGCCGCCGCCCTGGTGATGGTGTTCAGGCTCGTCGAGTGAGTTCAGGCCTGCTGGCGAGCCGTGGATGCTCCCCACCTCGTTGTCCTCGTCCGTGCCGGGGCCGGTTTTGAACGCGGCCAGCTCGTTGAACGGTCGCAGTCGACGGTGGCGTGAATGGGGTGGCGGACCTGCCTCGAAGTTCGAGACCATCCGGTCATGTCGGATGGCATGGCAGGGCAGGACCTTCCGGTCGGCTTCGGGTTCCGGCCGTATCGCGGCGACGAAGACCACGGCGCCATGGCCGCGGTGCGGCTGGGTTGTGCTGAACTGGATCGAGTCGATGCCCGTTCGGTTGTGGAAGGGCTCCCGACAGCGGCTGAGATCGCCGAAGCCTCCGCCAAGCTGGAGGAGCCGTCCAAGAACCAGATCCTGGTGGTGCTCGACGGGGTCGTCGTCGGCTACTCGACGATCCGGTGGTGGCAAGAGCGGGACGATACGTGGCTCTACCTGCACCGAGGTCACCTTTTGCCCGAGCATCGCGGTCGGGGCATCGGCTCAGCCATGCTGTGCTGGGCCGAAGAACGGATTCGCCAGCTCGTCGAACAGCATGGAACGGCGCGGACGGCCGTGGTCGGTGCGAACGCCATGGTCTCTGAGCAGGACGCTACGACACTTCTGCGCGCAGCGGGCTATCGACGTGTCTTCAGCCTGGTTGAGCTGGAGCTGGGCGATCTGCAGCAGGTGCCCGAGCCGGGCGGCGAACTGCCGGCCGGGATATGGACAGGGCCGATCGGGACAAGCCATTACCGTGCGGCCTGGAGGATGGTCGTCGATTCGTACGCGGACACCAGCTTCGCTCAGAGATGGCCTTTCCAGGACTTCGTCGACACCGCCGATCCGGCATGCTGGAGGGCTGCCTGGAACGGGCAGGACATGGTCGGTGTCGCCCTCTGCTCCATCCGTCGTCACGACCCTACGGTGGGCGAGGTGGAAGAGCTGAGTGTCCGGACGGACCGGCGACGCCTCGGAATCGGCCGGGTCCTGCTGCTGGAAGGGCTGCGGAGCCTTCGTGAGCAGGGTGCGACGACCGCGCGGCTGTTCACGGGCACGGCAAATCCGCACCGGTCCTACGACCTTTACGAGAGTGTGGGGTTCCGGCGGCAGAACGAGTACGTCCGTTACCGCAAGTCGCTTGCTTGATCGACCCGTCAGTGGACTGCCAGGTCAGTCCACAGGAGTTGACAATGCCTCTTCCCCTCCCCGGCGAGCGGGTCCGCCGGCAGCGTGACCCGGTCCTCGGTGCGGTCGGCCAGGGGACCCGGCCCAGACCTCGCCGAACTCGCCACTGCGGACAGCGGTTCCGAACGGCTCCCGGGCCCGAACCGGGAAGGCCGGGATGTTCCGCGGCCCGCCCGGTGCTGTGACCGGGATGGTTCACCGTGATCGGAAGGCGGTTCGTGGGGCGAGCGCACGCGCAACGGCTGGTATTACTGGGGTATGCAGGAAGAGACGGCACGCTCCGCGATCGACACGTTCATCTCCGCGTTCAACGCCTCGGACGACAGCTATGTGACTGCCCTGCTCTCCCGGGCCCTGACCTCGGACGTGGTCTTCTGGGGGCCGTTGGGTCGCAGCGAGGGAATCGCGGCGGTCGAGCGGTTCGTGCTGGACATCCGGCGCCACCCGGCGGGGCCCGGCACGATGGTGCGCTGCTCGGCGGTGGACATGCCTGGCGAATGGGCCCGGTACCAGTGGGTCTTCACCACGCCTGACGGAGGCCCCCGCCTGGCGGGAACGGACGTCGTCCATCTGCGGCGGAGCCTGATCGACCAGTTCATCGTCTTCGCGGGGGAGATCGAGCCGTCCGCCTCCTGAGTCGTCCTTCTGTCGCTGTCCATCTCCTGAACCTGCCCCTTCGGCGTTCGCCGAGCTGCGGTTCGCGGTCGGTCGGGCTGCGGTGTCGAGGGGGCGTCGGCCCCAGCGGATGCCCTTTCCGCTGCGGATGCGGGCGCGCTCCTTGCGGGGGGCGGCGAGTACGTCGCGGTGGCGGGCGCTGGTGTTGTGCCGGCGCAGGTAGCGGTGCAGTGCCCGGGTTCGCGCGGGGTGGCCGCGGTGGCGGGCGTCGGCCAGGGTGAACTGCCCCAGCGGGCCGAAACGGGCCTCGATCGGGTGGGCCCGGGGAGCGTAGGCCGGGGTGAGCCACAGCTCGACCTGCGAGGCCGTTGCTCTGTCGAGCTCGGTGGGTGTGAGTTCGAGGCCGTCGACCGGCGGGAAGCGGCGACGCTCGTGAGCGATCCGCGAAGTGGCGATGACTCAACTAGGGATTCAGGAACGGTTGTTGGCTTGAAGCGTCTCTGACGCATGACCAGAACCGGTCAAAGCGTGGCCGGTTGTGACCGTTGAGCGGGGAAAACCGGAATACGACACTCCCTTCGTGACTGGGCTGTGTAGATTCCTGCTCGGTTCGGGCGGCGACGCAAGCCGCCACCCGGCCACGGGAGTTCTTTCACCACCGGCGCGTGCGGCGCCTCGCAAGCCGCACCCGCCTCCCGTACGCCCTACCGCGAGCGGAACCGTGCACCGACCATGGGCACGCGAACAGTGACCGACCGCCGCCGAACGCCCGCATCCGTATCGATGCCCGGTCGCGGCCGGCGGCCTCACCGAGAGGACCTCGATGGCCATACCCCTGCGCACCCGCCTGACCCGACGGCTCGCCGCCCTCGGCACGGCGCTGCTCGCCGTGCTCGCCGTCGTCCCGCTCGCGGCGGCCCCCGCCTCGGCGGCGGTCGCCGCGAGCCCGAT
This sequence comes from Kitasatospora sp. NPDC005856, assembly GCF_040629945.1. Classification (NCBI taxonomy): domain Bacteria; kingdom Bacillati; phylum Actinomycetota; class Actinomycetes; order Kitasatosporales; family Streptomycetaceae; genus Kitasatospora; species Kitasatospora sp. NPDC005856. The sequence goes on from NZ_JBEXWT010000059.1 coordinate 5,861, forward strand.
CTGCCTGAGCGGCATCTTCCAGTTCGACTACCAGAACGCCGAGGAGGGCCCGTCCAAGCCCACCCGGACCAAACCCGTCCGCAACGCCAACGTCGAGCTGTGGGGCAGCGAGAAGGCCTCCGATACCCCGCACGCGCTCGGCGTCTACGACCTCACCGCCGTGTCCGACGGCGGCTTCAACCTCTGCTACACCCCCACGACCACCACGACGATGAACAGCATGTGGGTGCGGTTCTCCTCCGAGAGCACCAGGATGTGGAGGGTTCTGACCCCGGACCTGCCCGCCTCCCGGTACACCGTCGACTCGCCGGTCCAGCAGAACCTCTCCGCGAGTGCCTCCCTCGGCGTCATCAAGCCCCCGGCCCAGACCTCCCGGGCCTGGCACGTCCTCGACACCCTCAACCTCCTGTGGTGGGGCCGCGGCAACCCGGTCAGCGACTGCTGGAGCGCCCGCGAGCCGAACAGCAACTCCTGCACCGAGCTCACCGTCTTCTGGGCCCCCGGCATGACCAGCGGCCCGGTGTACGACCTCGACAACACCATCACCCTCCCCGACGCCGACCCCGACTCCGAGCACATCGTCCTGCACGAAGGCGGCCACTTCCTCATGGACCGCCTCTACGGCGGCATACCGTCCGAGGGCATCTGCGCTCCGACGTCCGTCCGGGTGGCCAGCAACCGCTCCTGCGCCTGGGCCGAGGGCTTCGCCAGCGCCGTCGGCGCCTACCTGCTCGGCGACAACCGCTACGTGTGGGCGGACGGGAGCAGCACCGAGTTCACCTACGGCAGCGGCTGGGACATCGGCGACGCGGTCTCCGGCAACGTCGCCGGTTCCCTGCTCGACCTGTGGCGGAAGGTCGACGGGGGCTGGCAGGGGACCGCCAAGGTGATGCTCGACCACACGTCGTCCACGTTCGCCGACTACTTCAAGACCGTCCGCCCCGCCGCCGTCCCGCCGCTCGCCACCACCGGCACGGCGCTCGACCTGCTGGCCAAGCACACCATCTACTACGGGCCCCTGCCCGTCGGCGACGGCCGGCCCCACTTCCTCTCCAACGGTGGCAACCTCGTGCTGTCGCACCAGGGCGGCGGTTGCATGGTGCTCCCCAACAGCTACGCCTCCATCTACGACAAGAGCGCGTCCGACCTCGGGCAGCAGTGGCGGCTGGACGCCAACGCGGACGGCACGGTGCGCATCCACGACGGCTGCAACCCCTCCCTCTCCCTGACGTCCAGCGGCTACCCGAGCTACCGGGTCACGGTGAAGCCGTCCGACCCGCAGTCCGCGTCCCAGAAGTGGCGGGTCGCACGGAACGACGACGGCAGCCTGAAGATCACCGACCCGAACACCGGCTACGTCCTCGACACCCCCAGCAGCCAGTCCGGCATGGGCGCGACGCTCACGGCGCCCTCCGCGACCAGCGCCACCCAGCGCTGGACCACCCGCGACTGACCCGACGTCCACCGCTCGCGCAGCGGACCGGGAAACGTGCCGGGTAACGTGCCGGGTAACGTGCCGGGAAACGCGGAGAGACCGCTCGGGCCACCAGGGCCGGGCGGTCTCTGCTGTTCGGACGGACCCATGTGCCGACACGGCTCGCTGCCGGTGATCCCGATCGTCGGAGTGAACAGTGGCCCCGGGTTCCGGACCCGCGAGTCCGGATGACGCCGCACGCGGCCTCCGCCTGCCTCGACTCGGCCCGAGGAATCTCCACCCGCGTGCGAGCAACACGCTCGCGCTCCTCCGACAACCCCGTCACCGACGGCACGCCGGGACCTCTCCCGTCTGCGGTTGGAGGTGCACGATGCCGGATCCGGGTGCCCGACCCTGGGGGCCGCTGTGGCGGACGAGGAGTGCGGGCGGGGCTGTTCCTCGTTGACCAGTTGGCGGAGCGCTGGGGCTGCGCCTCCCGCCCGGGTGGTATCGGCGAGTTCGTCTGGGTGCTGGTCGCCCCTGCTCCCGTGTCCGTCGCCCTTGTCACCGTCTGAAGGCCGAACCCCCCATGTACCAGCCCTCCCTCGTCGCCCTGGCCCGCCGTACGCTCTCCCGTGGTGCCACCCCGGCCGCGACCTACGCCCTGATCGCCCGGCTCGGTCACCAGCCCCTGCCCGTCGCCCGGGCGGTCTGCCTGGCCCTCGCCATCCCGCTCGCCGAGACCACCCGCCGCCTGGCCGACTGCCACGACGCCCTCCTCGCCGATCCCCGCCCGAACTCCGAGGCGGACACCGGCGAACTCCTCGAAGCCCTCGGTGTCTTCGACGTCCCCGTCTCCCTCACCGGTTGCCGCCCGGCTTGGTCGCTGCCCGGGAGGGGTGGCCGACGGTGGGTACCGGTCTTGTGTGGCGGGGTGTGGGAGTCTGGCCCGGTGCTGCACGACGGGCCAGACCATGGGACGGTGGCCGGACCGCGGTGGTGGGCCGCGTACCTGGCCCGGCATTGCGCGGTGGCCGGCACGGAGCGCGAGGTGGTCGCGGGGTGGTTCGGCACGGATGTTGCTGGGGCTGATGCCGTGTGGGAGGCGGCGTTGGTGGTGGGGTTGGAGGCGCGTGTGCCGTTCGGGGGCGGGCATGCGGTGCTGCTGTACAGCTGCGACCTGCCGACGGACTGGGGAACGGAGTACCTGGTCCTCCATCCCGGCTGGGGCCGGGTGCGGGGTCGTCTGGCTGCTGTCGGCGTCCGTTTCCCGGGGTCGGAACTTCGGTGGGGGGCTGGGTTTGTCGTGGCGGGAGCTGACCCACCTCGCTGGCATGCCCGACCGGGCGGCGCGCGGTGTGCATGACCTGTGTGGGGTTGCTGGTTCTGCTGCCGGTGCTCGGTGACGCCCAGCTGCCGCCGGATGCTGCCGGGGTGGTGTGGGTGGCGCTGGTTGCGGTCGGGGCACGGCCGGAGAATGTGGGGCGTCTTGCGGACTTCGTCCTGCGGCGCCTGTTCTGGGTGCCCGCCTGTTGGAGTGCACCGCGAGGCGGCCGGCGATGGGGCGGATGGTGGGTGGTGGGGCGCGGGCGCGCCTTCGTCGGGGTCCTCCGGTGTGACGTTCCGGGAAGTCCGCGCTTCGCTCGGCAGCTGGCCGATGGCATCACGCCCGCGCAGAGCAGGTGGCTCGCCCGGGCGTTGGGGGCCTGGCAGCCGGGGTGACGGTTGTTCAGTGGATGGGTTGGTCCTACCTGACCGTGAACTCCTCGCGTCCGTGTGGTGTCGTGACGCCGTGCGGCGAGGTGGTGACCGTCACGACTCCATCCGCGGTCGTCGCTTCGGCGTGGTCGTGGATGGCGCACGCCACCGTGACCTCGACGGGGTGGTCGGCGTGGGGGGGTCAGCTCACTGGGCTGGGCGAGGATCGCGCATTTGTCGATCAGTGACCGGGGCTGTCCCGTAGCGTCGGTGAACCGGACCTCGACGATGCCGGGGAACGGATCGTCGTCCACCCGTCGCACGGCTTCACAGCGCAGATCGAGTACTCGGGTTCCCCGTTCCCGGACTCGCTTCAGGGCGGCAGCGACCGCGGGTATGCCCGAGGCCGCCATCGACCTGGGGGCAGCGTTGAGGTGTCGAAGGTCCGTCTCGGCCGTCGGTGGATGTCGTGGTGGCGCCGTTGGGTGTGACGGTCACGAGGAGGCAGCCGCGGGCGGGAGAGGTGTCGTGGGCGGAGCCGGCGGACCGCGTACGAGCCGGGCCGGCGGCCGCCCGCTTGTCGAACGCCGGGACGCGCAGCGGCCCCTGGGCGGTCCCGGGCGGTTCCGGTAATCCCATCGCCTGGTGTGGAGCCAGGGCAGGACCGGCCACCGCGTACCCGGCGCGGGGATCCGGGTGGGGAGTTCGGCCGGCTGTCGCGAGCGGGGGTCGGGGGAGAAGGGGGAGTGTCACTGGGTTGCGCCGTGCGGTGATCCGGGCGGGGGTGGCCGGGGTGTTCGGCCGGGCGCCGCGACGTGGGAGGGGAGGGGTGAGAACTGTTCCGGGACGACCTCCACGCCGGCGGTGGGCATCTCGGCCGTGATCCGCTGCGCCAAGGCGTCGTTGCCGAGGGGGGTGTCGCTGGGTTCTGCCGTGCGGGGGGTTCGGGTGGGGGTTCGGCCGGGTGGCGCGGGCGGGGCCGGGGGAGGGGGAGCGTTACTGGGTTGCGTTGTGCGGCAGCCCGGCCGGGGGGCCGTGAAGTGGGAGGGGAGGGGTCAGGGTTGTTCTGGGATGACGTTTATGCCGGCGGTGAGCATTTCGGTGGTGATTCGTTGTGCGAGGGTGTCGTTGCAGATGAGTAGTTGGGTCCATGGGGCGTCTCGGCGTTGGATGAGGTGGCCGTTGTCGGTTTCGAGGAGTTGCCAGTGGTCGCGTTCCGTGGTCCACAGGAACCGGTGGTCGGTGAGGGCGCGTTCGATTTCGGCGGTTTGTGTCGTGGCCTGGGTTCGGCGGCCTGGTGGTGGGGGCGGTGGGGTGGCCTGCAGGGTGAGGGCCGTCAGGTAGCGGTGTCCCTTCCGCGGTCTGAGTGAGAGTTCGGCGGGCAGGCCGTGGCCCAGGGCTTCCAGGGCTTTCAGGGCTTCGAGGACCTCGGTGGCGGGGTAGCCGAAGAGGTCGATGTCGGCGAGGACGACGGGTGTGGTGCTCGGTGTGTGCGAGGCCGATGGGCTGCGGCTCAGCTCGACGGACTGCAGTAGGGGCTTGCCGGGTTCCGCTGTGTCCCCGTCCGGTTCCTCGGCGGCGGCGGTCACTTCGATGTCGGCCCAGCGGGCGGTGCGGCTCCAGGGCGTGCCGGGTACGGGTCTGGGCAGGAGGGGGCCGAGCGTGGCCAGGGCCTGGGCCGTCGCCCGTTCGTGTGCGCCGAAGCGCAGGGTGCCCGCCGCGCCCGGCAGTCGGACCCCGAGGCCGGGGAGCAGTTCGAACACCGGCCGATCCTCTCGCGGTGTCGGAGCGGGAGGCAAGCTCCCGAGTGGGAGGCGAGTTCCTGAGCCGGTGGCGATTTCCTGGGTGGGAGGCAAGCTCCTGAGCCGGTGGCGAGTTCGTGGGTGGGTGGCGAGTTCCGGGGTGGGTGGCGAGTTCCTGAGTCGGACCCGAGTGGGTGGCGAGTTCCTGAGTCGGACCCGAGTGGGTGGCGGGTTGCTGGGTGGGTGGCGGGTTTCCCGTGGTGCGGGGTGCCGGGCTGGGGGCGCGGTTGTGGGTGTCGGGTGCTATCTGTGGCGGGTGGTGCGGGTGTGGCGGGTGAGGGAGTCGAGGACGACGGCGGCGAGTAGGACGGCGCCGGTGATCATGTATTGGATGGCTTGGGCGGCGTGGACCATGTCGAGGCCGGTGGTGATGGATTGGATGACGAGGATGCCCAGGAGTGCGGACCAGGTTTTGCCGCGGCCGCCGAAGAGGCTGGTGCCGCCGATGACGGCTGCGGCGATGGCGCTCATGAGGACGTTGCCGCCGCCGAGTTGTTTGTCGGCGGAGCCTTGTTGGGAGGCGTAGAAGAGGCCGCCGAGGCCGGCGAGGAACGCGGAGAGTATGAAGACGGAGATGCGGATCCGGGCGACGTTGACGCCCGCGCGTCGGGCGGCTTCGACGTTGCCGCCCACGGCGAAGACCTGGCGGCCGTAGCGGGTGCGGCGTAGCACGAAGTCGGTGGTCAGGACGGCGGCGAGCAGGACGACGAGGGACAGTGGCAGGCCGCGGTCCTGGTTGAGGGTGTAGGCGGTGGCGAGGGTGAGGACGGCGAGGGTGGCGGCGCGGATCGCGGTGTCGGTGGTGGGGGGTGCGGTGAGGCCGGCGGCGCGCCGGCGGCGGGTGGTGTGCAGGCGGGCGGCGAGGTAGAGGGCGGGGGCGAGGATCGCGAGGGTCCAGGCGTAGGCGATGTCGCCGTCGCCGAGGAAGGTGCTGTCCAGGCCGGCGATGATGCCGTCGTGGCGGTTGTTGACGGTGCCGCCGTCGCCGAGCACGTATTCCTGCAGGCCGCTCCAGGCGAGCATGCCGGCGAGGGTGACCACGAAGGCGGGCACGCCGACGCGGGCGAAGAACAGGCCGTGGAGCAGGCCCATGACGCAGGCCGCGCCGAGGGCGGCGAGGATGGCCACCCACTCGCTCCATCCCTGGCGCGCGGTCAGGACGGCTGCTATCGCGGCGCTGGCGCCGGCGACGGAGCCGAGGGAGAGGTCGATCTCGCCGAGGAGCAGGACGAAGACGACGCCGACCGCGATCAGTCCGGGGCCGGCGATGAAGCGGGTGATGTTGGTGAGGTTGTCGGCCTGGAGGAAGTGGTGGGTGACGGTTTGGAAGACGACGGCGATGACGACCAGTCCGACGACGACGGGCAGTGAGCCGAGTTCGCCGGAGGCCAGGCGCCGTCGGGTGCTGTGCCACCGGCCCGCCCAGCCCGGCGCGGGCGCGAGCAGCCGCGGGTCCGCGGCCGGGCCGCTGGAAGCGCCGATGGGGGAGGGGTCGGCGGGGGCCTGGCCGGTGGGGGAGGGATCGGTGGAGGGGCCGGTGGGGTCCAGGCCGGTGGTGCCCGTGCCTGTGGTGCTCGTGCCTGCGGTGCCCGGGCCGGTGGGTTCCGCGCCGGTGGAGGGGCCGGTGGGGTCCGGGCCGTCGGTGGAGGGGTTGGTGGGGGCTGGGTTGGTGGGGGAGGGGTGGGTGGTGGGTGTTTCGGGGGTGTTCATTGGGCCTGGGCCTCCTGGGTGTGTCCGGTGCGGCGGGCCCGGCGGGTGTGGGCGTTGTCGGTGGCGCCGGTGATCGCGGCGATGATCTGTTCTTGGGTGGTGTCGGCCACCGGGAAGACGCCGTTGTTGCGGCCCAGGCGTAGGACGGCGACGGTGTCGGCGACCGCCCGTACGTCGGCCATGTTGTGGCTGACCAGGACGACGGCCAGGCCGCGTTCGCGTAGTCGTTCGACCAGGTCGAGGACCTGGGCGGTCTGTTCGACGCCGAGGGCGGCGGTGGGTTCGTCCAGGATCACCAGGGCCGGTTCGCCGACCAGGGCGCGGGCGATGGCGACGACCTGGCGCTGCCCGCCGGACAGTGCGGCCACGGGGGTGCGCACGTCGGGGATGCGGATGGCGAGGGTGTCCAGCAGCCGGCGGGCGTGTTGTTCCATGGCGACCTCGTCGAGCAGGGCGCGGCGGCGTTTCTCGTGGCCGAGGAAGAGGTTGGCGATGACGTCGAGGTTGTCGCACAGCGCGAGGTCCTGGTAGACGGTCGCGATGCCGAGGGCGGTGGCGTCCTGGGGTCGGGTCAGGCGTACCGGTTCGCCGTGCCAGGCGAGGGTGCCCTCGTCCACGGGGTGGACGCCGGCGATGGTCTTGACGAGGGTGGACTTTCCGGCGCCGTTGTCGCCGACGAGGGCGAGTACCTCGCCGGCGTGGACGGTGAGGTCGACGTCGGTGAGGGCCTGGACGGCACCGAAGCGCTTGGAGACCGAGCGCAGCTGCAGGACGGGTGTGCCTGTCACGGGAACAACCACCTTGGGGGAGCGGCTACTTGGGGCGGTACCTGAGGAGGGGCCTGAGGGGTCGAGAGGCTGGGAGCCTGACGGGCTGGGGGCCTGAGGGGCCGAGGGGCCGAGGGGCCTGAGGGGCCGAGGGGCCTGAGGAGGGGCCTGAGGGGTCGAGAGGCTGGGAGCGTGAGGAGGGCCCGGGGGGCTGCCCGGGGGCCCGGTGGGCTATTTGAGGCCGGCGGCGGCGCACGCGGCGGTGTAGTCGGCGGTGCAGATGTCGGAGGTTTTGTAGAGGCCGTCGGCCAGGACGGTTGTGGCGATGTTCGCCTTGGTGACGATCTTGGCGTCCAGGAGTGTGGCGGGGATGTTCTTGTCGGTGGCGCTGTCGACGCTCGCGGTGGCGATGGTCTTGACGTCCTTGCCCTTGAGCAGGGCGACGGCCAGTTCGGCGGCGTTGTCGGCGAGGGGGCGGTAGGCCTTGTAGATGGTGTACGCCTGGTCGCCGGCCACGATGCGCTGGATGGCGTCCAGGCCGGCGTCCTGGCCGCCGACGGGGACCTTGATGCCGGCGCCCTGGAGCTGGGTGATGATGGCGGCGGCCATGCCGTCGTTGGCGGAGTAGACGGCCTGGAAGCCGTTCTTGCCGAACTCGGTGACGGCGGCGGAGATCTTCTGTCCGGCGACGGTGGGTTCCCACTGCCCGGACTGCTCGTAGAGGACCTTCTTGACCTTGCCGTCGAGGACCTTGTGGGCGCCGGACTTGAACTGGGCGGAGTTGGGGTCGGCGTCGTCGCCGTTGATCATGACGATGTTCGCCTCGGCGGCCTGCGCGCCGAGCGCGTCCAGCAGGGCCTGGCCCTGGAGTTCGCCGACCTTCTCGTTGTCGAAGGAGGTGTACGCGGCGACCGGGCCGGCGGCGAGGCGGTCGTAGGCGACGACCTTGACGCCCTTGGCGGCGGCCTCCTGGACCCAGCCCTGGGTGGACTTGGCGTTGTAGGGGTCGAGGACGATCACCTTGACGCCCTGGGCGAGCAGGGTGTCGAACTGCTGCTTCTGCTTGGCGGCGCTGCCCTCGGCGTTGTTGTACAGCACCTTGCACTCGGCGCACAGGGACTTGACCTTGGCCTCGATGAACGGCCGGTCGAAGGACTCGTAGCGCACGGAGGAGGCGTTCTCGGGCAGCAGCAGGCCGATGGCGTTCGGGTTGCCGGCGGCGGACGCCTCGTTCTTGGCGCCGCCCGCCTTCCCGCACGCGGCGGTCATGGACAGGGTCAGCGCGAGGCCCACGGCGGAGACGACGGCGCGACGCAGTACGGCGTTCATCGGATACCTCTCCCTGGGGTCGCCGCGGGCTTCGCGGCGGGGGTGGGGGGAGTCAACCCTGGACGCGTACATGACGTCAATAAGTAAAACCAGACTCCCCGGAATCCACCACCAGTCGTTATCTTCATGAACACGCCCCGGCCACGCCCCGGCCGCACCCCGGCCCCCCGGCCCCCCGGTCGTCCGGCGTCCCGAGCGTGGGTGTGCCCGCCGTTCCCCTCGGGCGGCGGGCGCGTCAGGGCGTGGCCAGGAGAACGTCAGGGATGGTCGAGGGTGGTCGAGTTGGCCGGGCCCGGGTCGTCGTACGCGTCCCGCCGTATTCCTGCCGACCCCGGCCGAACCCGCCGCACCTGGCCGCACTCCGGCCCTTCGGCCCTTCGGTCGTCCGGCGTCCCGAGCGTGGGTGTGCCCGCCGTTCCCCTCGGGCGGCGGGCGCGTCAGGTCGTGGCCAGGAGAACGTTAGGGATGGTCGAGGGTGGTCGAGTTGGCCGGGCCCGGGTCGTCGTAGCCGCCCTGTCGTATTCCTGCCGACCCCTGCCGCACCCGCCGCACCCGCCGCACCTGTCCGCCCTTCGGCCCTTCGGCCGTCCGGGCCGTCCGGTGGCCCGAACGTAGGGGTGCCCGCCGCTTCCCTCGGGCGGTGGGCGCGCCAGGCCGTGGCCAGGCGAAATGTCAGGGGCGGTCGAGGGTGATCGAGTTGACCGGACCTGGGTCGTCGTACGCGCCCCGCCGTATTCCTGCCGACCCCTGCCGCACCCGCCGCACCTGGCCGCACTCCGGCCCTTCGGCCGTCCGGTGGCCCGAGCGTGGGGGTGCCCGCCGCTTCCCTCGGGCGGTGGGCGCGCCAGGTCGTGGCCAGGAGAACGTCAGGGATGGGTCGAGTTGGCCGGGCCCGGGTCGTCGTACGCGCCCCGCCGTATTCCTGCCGGCCCCTCGTCGCACTCTGGCCGCACCCGGCCGCCCTTCGGCCCTTCGGTCGTCCGGTGGCCCGAGCGTGGGGGTGCCCGCCGCTCTCCTCGGGCGGCGGGCGCCGCCAGGCCGTGATCTGGCGTAACGTCAGGGGCGGTCGAGGGTGATCGAGTTGATCGGGCCCAGGTCGTAGTACACGCCGCGCTGCGCCGCGATGTCGTAGACGCAGTCGCCGCCGCCCGAGGCCCGGCACAGGCGGGCGTGCGCGCCGCCGGTCTGGTTGTTGAGCACCCAGTGGTTGCCGTACTGGCCGCTCAGGTTGTGCGCGTCGTAGCTCCGGTAGACGGCACTGGGGTTGACCGCCGGGTCCTGGTCCTGCGGGTAGACGCAGACCGCGCCGGACGGGCAGCCCGCCCAGTCCCCGCCCGCGGCGCCGGCACTGCCGGCCCCCATCGTGGTCAGGGCGGCGGCGGCCATGGCGAGCGCGGCGACGGCGTGGGTGATCCTGCGCATGGGTGGTTCTCCCTTGGCTGGTACGAGGACGGACGATCCGTCCGCCCGGTGCCCGTCAGCCTAGGAATCCGGCGCCCGCAGCGGTCCCTGACATCTGACAGGGGCGCGCCTGCCCGCCCCGGGACCGGGACCGTGCTACGCGGGCCGGAGAACACGACGGCCCCCGGCCCCCGGTCCTGCCGGCCGCCAGGAACGGGGGCCGGGGCCGGGGGCCGGTCAGTGCGGGTGGCCCAGGTACGGGAATTGCGGCAGCAGATCGGTGTGTGCCCCGATGTGATCGCCGGACACCTTGCCGTCGGTGAGCATCGTCAGCCGCGCCGACGTCACGTCGTCCGTCAGCGTACGCCCGTTCGGGTAGACGGCCGGGCGGGAGCGGTCGTAGCGCAGGATGTCCGGCAGCACGATCCGCAGTTGCGCCTGCGCCGCGTCCGTGGTGTACCCGCCGAAGTGCTGCAGCTTCGCCGTCCACGGGTCCCGGTAGTTCTCCCAGTCGTCCACCGGGTCCCCGGCGTTGTACGCGTCCTTCACGTCCTCCTCGTTGAAGTACGCCGTCAGCGACGGATGCGCACCCCGGTCCACCGACACCAGCCGGCCGTCCTTGCGCACGCTCACCCGCGCCCACACCCCGATCTGCGGTGAGGCGCCGAACGCCGCGTCCGGCGCCTCCAGCACGATCCCGAACACGTTCTTGTCCGCACCCCAGTCCACCCCCGTCCACTGGAAGTCCTTCACGATCCCGTCCAGGTCCGCGAAGAACGGGTCGCTGCGCAGCCCCGCGCTCACCCGGTACGCCCCCGTCTCCACCACCGCCGGCTCGCCCGTGAAACTCACCGGCGCGTCCGCCACCAGCACCTCACCGACCGCCTCCGGCCCGCGCGCCCCCTCGCCGGTGGCACGCCGCACCGTCATCGTCTGCGCCCCGCCCGCCGGCTCCGGCTCGGAGAACGTGAAGGCGTAGGCGATGTCGGCCCGCCGGTCCCCGTCGGTGTCGATGTCGATCCGGTACACCGCCTGCGGATGGAACGCCTGCCCGCCGGACGGCGCGACCGGGTTCACGTTCATGATCAGCACCGTCCGGCCCGGCTGCGGCGAGGGGAAGGCGAACAGGTCGGTCAGGTCCAGGCGCGCGTCACCCTCCGGTGAGCGCAGGTTCGGTCCGCTGAGGTGGTGCGACACGACGGTCTCCGGTCTGCCAGTACTTCGCGTGCACCCGCGTGAATCCGCGTGAATCCGCGTGAATCCGCGTGCGTCCGCGTGGACACCCCCCCCGCCCCCCGCGGCCATAGCTAACACGCCCCGGCGGCCCCCGGCCCGCCCCGCTGCGCCACCCGGGCGAGCCCGGGGACGAGCCCGGACGGGCCCGGGCGTGCGAGCGGGGCGGGCCCGGGCGTGCGAGCGGGTCGGTGCGCGCCGCGAGAAGCGGAGCGCGGGCGCCGGGTCTCAGGAGGCCTTCGGTGCCCGTGGGCTCAGCAGTACCGGTAGTGCCCGGTGTCCGTTGGAGATCAGCGAGTCGACCGGCTCCAGCCGCGTGCCCGGGGCGAGCGCGAGGTCGGGGAAGCGCTCGAACAGCCGGCTCAGCGCGGTGCGTCCCTCCAGGCGGGCCAGCGGCGCGCCCAGGAGGTGGGCGGGTCGGGGTGTGTGAGGTGGGCGGGTCGGGGTGTGCCGCGAGAAGCGGAGCGCGGGCGCCGGGTCTCAGGAGGCCTTCGGTGCCGGTGGGCCCAGCAGTACCGGTAGTGCCCGGTGTCCGTTGGAGATCAGCGAGTCGACCGGCTCCAGCCGCGTGCCCGGGGCGAGCGCGAGGTCGGGGAAGCGCTC
>NZ_JBEXWT010000059.1:17913-58147 GCF_040629945.1 Kitasatospora sp. NPDC005856
CCTCGAACAGCCGGCTCAGCGCGGTGCGTCCCTCCAGGCGGGCCAGTGGCGCGCCCAGGCAGAAGTGCGCGCCGTGTCCGAACGCGAGGTGGTCCTTGACCGGCCGGGTGACGTCGAACTCGCCGCCGCTGTCGCCGTAGCGCACCGGGTGGCGTCCGGCGGCCGCGTAGGCGGCCAGGATCGCCTCGCCGCGGCGCACCGTCACCCCGCCGGGCAGCTCGATGTCCTCCACCGCGTAGCGCATCGGCAGGTGCGCCACCGGGGCGTTGCGGCGCAGCGCCTCCTCGACCGCGTCGTCCCAGCCGGCCTTGCCCGCGCGGACCAGGGCGAGCTGGTCGGGGTGGGTGAGCAGGTCCGTGATGCCGTTGTCGATCAGGTTCACGGTGGTCTCGTAGCCGGCCGAGACGATCAGCAGCAGGGTGTCGCGCAGTTCCTCCTCGCTCAGCGCGCGGCCGTCGCCGGCGCTCTCGTCGTCGCGGGCGGTGATCAGTGCCGAGGTCAGGTCCTCGCCCGGCTCGCGGCGCTTGGCGGCGATCAGCTCCTCCAGCAGGGCCAGGAACGCGGTGACGGTGGCCGCCGATTCCTCGGGGGACAGGACGGTGGAGAAGACCCTGTCGACCATGCCCCGGAAGGTCTCCGTGAGGTCGTCGGGCAGGCCCAGCAGCCGGGAGATGACCCGGATCGGCAGCGGGTGGGCCAGGCGGTCGCGCAGGTCCACCACCTCGCCGGGGCGGCAGGCGGCCAGGTCGTCCAGCAGGGCGTCGGTCAGCTCCTCGACGCGGGCGGTCATGGTGGCGACCCGGCGGGCGGTGAAGGCGCCGCCCACCAGCCGCCGCAGCCGCCGGTGGTCGGCGCCGTGCGCGTTGAACATGTTGTGCGCGCTCACCCAGATCGCCAGCGGCCAGGTCCGCACCACCTCGGCGAAGTCGGGCCAGTGCCGCGCCCCGTCCTTGGAGACGCGCGGGTCCTTGAGCAGTTCCTCCAGCAGCACCGGGTCGCACACCGACCAGGCCCGCACACCCAGGATGTCGACGGGCGTGGCCGCTGCGCGCGCCCACAGCTCGGCGCTCTCCGCATCGCGGGCGCGGCCGGTCGGGTCCAGTACGAGACGCTCCACGGGGGTTCCTCCACTCGACGCGGCGACGGTGCGCGGCCGCACGCCGCGCACCGGGACACGAGGATGCTCGCCCGTACCCGGTCGCGTCGAGAGGGCGTGCGCCGCCCGGGCGGCACGACGCACGCCCGTGGCCGGCGGGGGACGGCCGAGGAGGGCGGGGGAGGGCACACCCCGTGGGCGGTGCGGGCGGCTCACGCCCGTGGATTGGCCGCCACGGCTCACGCCCGGGGGCGGCCGCGACGGCTCACGCCCGTGGCCGGCGGGGGACGGCCGAGGAGGGCGGGGGAGGGCACACCCCGTGGGCGGTGCGGGCGGCTCACGCCCGTGGACGGCCGCAGCGGCTCACGCCCGTGGACGGCCGCGACGGCGCACGCCCGTGGACGATCGGGGCGGCTCACGCCCGGGGGCGCGGCGCCTCGTGGACCCGCGGCGGTGGCGCCGCCGTCGTGGCGCGCTCGAACAGGGCGCCGCTGCGGCTGCCGTCCACCGTGCGCACCCAACGCCAGCCCTGCGCACGGTAGTAGGCGTGCAGGGTGGTGTTGTCGCTCCACACGTTCACCCGCAGCAGGTCGGCTCCCGCCCGCGCGGCCCGCCAGGCGGCCCAGTCGCCCAGGCGGGCGCCGATGCCGTGCCCGGTGTACCGGCGGTCCACCGTGAAGGAGCTCAGGTAGCGGGCGGGGCGGGCGAGTTCCTCGCCGCTCCACAGGCGGGGACTGCCGGTGGGGCGCAGTGTCACGGTGGCGACGGCCTCGCCGTGCGGCGCCAGCGCGGCCACCACCGTCGCGCCGCGGGCGATCAGTGCCAGGCCGCGCTCGGGGTCGTACGGGGACGACCACTGGGCCGAGCCGTGCTCCAGCGCGATCCAGGCGGCGGCCTCCGCCCGCAGTGCGGCCAGTCGGGGCAGGTCGGCGGGCACCGCGGCACGGACGTACAGCGGCGAAGGCGGCGGGCTCACCACGGCGCGGCGGATCCCACCGACCCGACGGATCCGACTGGTCCGGCCGACCCGACCGATCCGACCGACCCGACCGACCCGACCGACCCGACCGATCCGACCGACCCGACCGACCCGACCGATCCGACGGGCCTGACGGATCCCACCGATCCGACAGATCCCACCGACCCGACGGACCCGACGGACCCGACGGATCCGGCCGATCCGACTGGTCCGGCGGGTCCGGCCGATCCGACGCGTTCTTCGGCGGCCTCCTCGACGGGCTTCTGGGCGGGCCTGTCGAGGAGCCTGTCGAGGGGTTCTTCGAGCGGTGTGAGGACGAATCCCGCGTACAGGGCGTCCACCAGTTGCCGGCCGTGCGCGGTGAGCGCGGTGCCGTCCGCGGTGGTCAGCGCGTGCCGGGCGACGACCCGGGCCAGCGGCACCCCTGGCAGCAACACCGTGCCGGGGGAGGGCAGTTGCAGCAGCACGCAGTCGTCCGGCCCGCACTCCAGCAGGCCGAACCCGGCGCCGCAGTACTGCAGGCGCCCGTCCTTCAGCCGGTGCAGACCGCCGCCGGGCGCGGTGGCCACCCGCACCGGGGCGCCGGTGTGCCGCACCATCAGCTGCGCGGCACCCGCCGCGTCCGTGCGCGCCTCGCCGCCGGTGACGTGGCCGTAGAGCTCCAGGACGTGGCGCAGCGCGGAGGGCAGCGCGCCCTCGGCCAGTTCGAGTTCGCCCAGCAGCCAGGTCGAGCCCTGCATGCGGCAGTTGAGCTCCAGCAGCAGCGGGTGATCGCCGTCCAGGACGAAGTCGGCGCCGAACAGGCCCCGGTAGCCGAGCGCGGCCAGTGCCTCGCCGACGCGCCGGGACGCGGTGGCGGCCCGCTCCAGGGCCCGGGGCGCCAGCAGGGCGGGGGCCGCGAAGTCGCAGCCGGAGTAGGCGCCGAAGGGCGCGCCGATGCCCTCGACGCGGGTCAGCTGCACGGACGGGCGCAGCACCCGCACGGTGCTGTCCGCCGACACCAGGACGTGCACGTTGACCGCCGGCCCCTCGACGTAGCCGCTCACCAGCCAGGGCCCGCCGCCGGATCGGTGGATCGGCGCCAGCTGCGCCTGGTCGGTGACCAGGTGGGTGCCCCTGCCGCTGGAGCCCGTCGGCGTCTGCACCACGTAGCGCTCGCCGAAGCGCCGGCGCAGCTCCCGGTGGTCGAGCGTCGGGACGACCGCGTCCGGCGGGGTCACGGCGCCCACCGACCGCAGCCACGCGCGCTGGGCCCGCTTGTCGCCCAGCACCGGCAGGGCCGGGCGTGCCGGCGGCTGCGTCAGGCGGGCGCCGAGCGCGTCGAGTGCCGTGCGCCACTCGGGTTTCATCGACGTGTAGGGCAGCAGCGCCAGCTCCCGGCCCCGCCAGCCGTCGCCACCGGTGCGGGCGAGGCGGCGCAGCACCTCGTGGACTCCGGCGCCCAGCGAGGTGTGGTCGCGTACCCCGCTGTCCGGCTCCAGCGCGTGGAACCGCGCCCCGAACTCGCCCTCCCAGCCCGCGTCCGGGCCCTCCACGCTCAGCACCGCGGACAGGCAGCCGGTGCGCAGCAGGGGCAGCACGAACAGGGGACGGGCGCAGCACGACAGCCCGGGAACGGCCCGCAACCGGGCCACCGCTTCGTCACAGGATGTGATCACCCACGCGATTATGGAGAGCCCGCGACCGCGCCCGCCGCGCCCGCACCCCCCACCCCGCCCCGCACGTGGCACGCCCCGCCCCGCCCTCACCCGTACGAAGGAACCGCCCATGTTGACGGCCCGTCGGGGCCGTTGTCGGCGGCCGGAAGCACCGTATGCGAATGGACAGCCGCGCCGACCGCGCCAGCGAACCGGTCACCCGTACCGATCGCACCAGTGAACCGGTCACCCGTACCGACCGCACCAGCGAACCGGCCACCCGTACCGTCGTACCCATCTGGCGGGTCACCGAGGCCGCCGGCCTGGAAGCCTCCTGGATCGACCTGCGCCCCACCGCCCTGACCGCCCGCGGCCGCGCCGCCGCCGCCAAGCCCGCTCCGTACCGGCTCGACTGCGAACTCGACACCGGCGACGGCTTCACCACCCGCCGCGTGCACGTCACCGCCCGCACCCCCGACGCCACCCGCACCCTCGACCTGCGCCGCGGCGAGACCACCGGCCGCTGGAGCGTCGACGGCACCGAGCGCCCCGACCTCGACGGCGCCCTCGACCGCGACCTCGGCCTGTCCCCGCTCACCGACACCCCGCCCGTCCTGCGCCACGCCCTCCACCGCCGGCCGGGCGAACGCCACGTCCTGACGGCCCGGATCCGCGTGCCCGACCTGGTCGTCGTGCCCTCCCGCCAGACCTGCACCCACCTGCGCCGCCACCAGGACGCGGGCGCCACCGTCCGCTACACCTGCGGCGACCACCACGCCGACCTGCGGCTGGACGCCGACGGCCTGGTCACCGACTACCCCGGCCTGGCCCACCGCCTGCCCTGACGGCCCGGCCCGACGACACGCCGCCCGCCGGCGCCCGCTACGCTCGGGCCCGCCCGCGACCCGCCCCGAGGAGGCCCCGATGCCCTGGTTCACCCTGGAACGCTTCGACACCTCCTTCTTCGACACCGCACCCCACCGCCACCGCTTCCGGATGGACCTGCCGGTCACGCCCGCGAGCGTGTGGAACGGCCTCGCCGGCCCCACACCACTGTCCTGGTGCCGGGGCCTGGCCGGCGGCCGCTACACCTCGCCGGCGCCCCACGGCGTCGGCACCACCCGGCAGATCACCGCACTCGGAACGCTGCGCCTGCACGAGGAGTTCGTGCACTGGCAGGAGAGCGAGGACAGCCGCCGGCACGCGTTCTGCGTCACCCGGGCCGGCCTGCCGCTGTACCGGCGCTTCGGCGAGGACTACCTCGTCGAGCCCCTCCCGTCCGGCGGCACCCGCTTCACCTGGACCTTCGCCTACGAGCCGAACCCGCTGCTGCGCCGCCCCGCGGCCCTGACCGACCTGCCCGGGGCGGCGTTCCTGCGCACGCTGGTCGCCGACACCAAACGGCACTTCGGCGCGGCGTAGCGTGCCCGGCGGGCAGGGCGTCAACGGGCGCAGGCCCCCCGTCCTCGTCTCCCGGCCCCGTCTCCCCGCCCTCGTCTCCCCGGCCCCGGCTCAGGGGCCGTAGGCGCGTAGGAAGACGTCCACCGCCTCGCCGGCCACCTTCCGCGCATCCGCCTGCGGCCGGTACTCCAACGGGCCGGTGAGCAGGGCGAGGAGGTGCTCGGCGGCGCGGTCCGGATCGCAGGGGCGCAGCCGGCCGGCCAGGGTGAGGCGGGCCAGGCGGTCGGCGAGGGCGGCGTGCGGGCGCAGCAGGACGTGCTCGCGTACGGCGGCCGCGAGGTCGGGGAACTGGAGGGCCTGGGCGCAGGCCAACCGCCGTACCGTGCGGGCCTCTTCGCCGCCGCCGGCGAGCAGCAGGGCGTGCGCGGCGGCGGTGAGGGCCGCGTGCAGAGCGCTGTCCGGCGCCTCGGCGGGTGCCCGCAGCGGCTCGACGGCGGCCACCGACCGGTCGCCGACGCGCTCGGCCGCCGCTCCGACGGCTTCGCGGTAGAGGCTCTCCTTGTCGGCCAGGTGGCTGTAGACGGTCGGCTTGGCCACCCCCGCCTCGCCCGCGATCTCCTGCACGCACGCCTGCGCGTAGCCGCGCCGCGCGAAGACCGCGAACGCGCCGTCCAGGATCGCCTGCCGCCGCTCGACCCGGCCACGGCCCGTACGGCCGGCGCCCGTTGACACTTCTGAACCCATGGGTTCAGTCTAGGCCTTGAACCAGCAAGGAAGGTTTTCTGAACCAGTCAGTTCAACGAATGCCAGGGAGAGACCCGTGATCGTCCACACACTGCGCTTCGCGTTCAAGGACACCGCCACCGAGGAGGACCGCGAGCACGTCCTCGCCGTCATGCGCCGCACCGCCGCCGTCGAGTCGGTGGCCTTCTCGACGGTCGGCCAAAGCCTCGACACCGCCGGCGGATTCACCCACGCCTACTGCGTCGCCATCCCCGACCTGCCCGCCCTGCGCCGGTACATGCACGACCCGGTCCACCTCGCCGGGGACCCGCAGATCATGCCGCACCTCGCCCGCATCGCCATCGGCCCCGACCTGTCCGACGACCCCGCCCCCGACCTCGCCGCCCAGGTCCTCGCCCTGCACGAGGAGAAGGTCGCGCTCCACCCCGAGTGGGCCGCCGAACTCGCCCCGCTGCTCGGCGCCTGACCGACCGCCGCCCGCGGCGCCCGCCGATCCGGTGGCACCCGCGGTGCCCGGGCCGGCGGCGCCGCGCTCGGGCGGTGCCGGCGGGCGGGGTCCGCAGCGGAATGTCCACGGGGAACCGCGGGTGGGGGCGTGCCGCGGGGATGTCATCACCCGATCGAGTGGCCGGCGCCGCCGTTTCCCGTGCCGGTGACGTGCGCGTGGGTAGCGTCGAGCCATGATCGTGGACTCGTCAACAGGTCTGACATGTCGACGATTTGACTTATTGTCATATAAGTAAAGAGGCATCGTCGCATGGCAGAGAAGCGCCTGAAGTCCTGGGGCAACAACCGCTCCGGCCAGCTCGGGGACGGCACCTGGGCCGACCTCCGCACCACGGCCACCGCCGTGCTCGGGCTGACCAGTGCGGACGTGGTGAAGATCGCCGCCGGCGGGTCCGGCGCGAGCCTCGGCCACGCACTGGCCCTGCTCGCCGACCGCACGGTGCAGTCCTGGGGCGTCAACGGCTCCGGCCAGCTCGGCGACGGCACGGTCTTCAGCCACAACGCGCCTGCCCGGGTGCTCGACCTCGCCGACGCCACCGACATCGCCGCCGGCGGCGCGCACAGCCTCGCCCTGCTCGCCGACGGCACCGTGGTCGCCTGGGGCCGGAACAACCACGGGCAGCTCGGCAACGGCACCAGCGCCGACAGCAGCGTCCCGGTGCGGGTCGAGGGCCTGCACAAGGTCGTCGCCGTCACCGCCGGCCTGCACCACAGCCTGGCACTGCGCGAGGACGGCACCGTGTGGGCCTGGGGCTACAACAGCAACGGCCAGCTGGGCGACGGCACTTCGACCAACCGCGGCCTGCCGGTGCAGGTCGCCGGCCTCGGCGGCGTCAGCCGGATCGCCGCCGGCGCCGGCCACAACCTCGTCCTCGTCGGCGCCCCGGGCGACGGCGCCACGGTCAAGGCCTGGGGCTACAACGCCACCGGCCAGCTCGGCGACAACACCACCATCAACCGCTACACCCCCGTCACCACCCACGGGGCCTGGACGGGCGGCGTCACCCAGATCGCGGCCGGCTGCAACCACAGCATGGCCGTCGTCGACACCGACCACCGCCTCAAGGCCTGGGGCCAGAACACCGCCGGCCAGCTCGGCGACGGCACCACCGTCTTCCGCGTCACCCCCGTCACCGTCCCCGGCCTGACGGGCGTACGGCTGGTGGCCGGCGGCCGCGAGCACACCGTCGCCCTGTCCGGCACCAGCACCGTGCACTCCTGGGGCAGCAACGGCTCCGGCCAGCTCGGCGACGGCACCACCGCCGACAGCAGCACCCCGGTGCCCACCCTCACCGCCCTCACCGGCATCGACAAGCTCGCCGCCCCCGTCGGCGGCGACTTCAGCCTCGCCAACTGAGGCGCCTCGACGGTTCCCGGCCTTCCCTCCTGCCACAATGCGCGGTGAACGTTGCGTAGCCGCCACCATGCAGACAGTGAGGTCATCGTGTCGAAGGTCAAACTGAGCACCAACCACGGCGACATCGTCCTGCGCCTCGACGCGGACAAGGCCCCGGCGACCGTGGAGAACTTCCTCCGGTACGTCCGGGACGGCTTCTACGACGGGACGGTCTTCCACCGGGTCATCGACAACTTCATGGTCCAGGGCGGCGGGATGGAACCCGGCATGAAGCAGAAGAAGACCCGCACACCCATCCGGAACGAGGCCGACAACGGCCTGAAGAACACCAGGTACACCGTGGCCATGGCCCGCACCGGCGACCCGCACTCCGCCACCGCCCAGTTCTTCATCAACGTCGCCGACAACGCCTTCCTCGACCACAGCGGCAAGAACGTCCAGGGCTGGGGCTACGCCGTCTTCGGCGAGGTGGTGGAGGGCCAGGACGTCGTGGACGCCATCAAGGCCGTGCCCACGGCCTCCAAGAGCGGCCACCAGGACGTCCCCAAGCAGGACGTGATCATCACGAAGGCCGAGGTCGTCGAGTAGCACGCGGACAACGGGCGGCCGGCCGACCGGGACACCGGCCCGGCCGGCTTCCCGCTCCGCCCGCGGCCGGCCGGCCGGTTGGTCGGTCGGTCGGTCGGTTGGTCGGTCGGTCGGTCGGGAAAACCGGATGACCGCAGTCGCCGCCGCCCCGGACAATGGCCCATGCCGACCGACCACTGGCCCCTCCTGGGCCTGCGCCTGCGCACACCCCGCCTCGAACTGCGCCTGCCCGCCGACGGCGAACTCGCCGCCCTCGCCACCCTCGCCGCCGAAGGCGTCCACGACCCGGACCGCATGCCCTTCATCGTGCCGTGGACCGACCTGCCCCCGACGGAGCGGGCACGCTCGGTGGTGCAGCACCACTGGCTGCGCCTGGGCACCTGGTCCCCGCGTGACTGGGCGCTGAACCTGGCCGTGTTCGAAAGCGGCCGGGTCGTCGGCCTGCAGACCCTCACAGCCCGCGACTTCGCCGTCCTGCGGCAGGTCTCCACCGGCTCCTGGCTCGGCGCCCGCCACCAGCGCCAGGGCATCGGCACCGAGATGCGCGCCGCCGTCCTGCACCTGGCCTTCGCCGGCCTGGACGCGCAGTGGGCACGGTCGGGCGCCTTCGAGGACAACCCGTCCTCCTACGCCGTCTCCCGCAAGCACGGCTACGAACCCGACGGCACCGACCGCCACGTCGTCCGCGGCCACGCGGTGACGGAACGCCGGCTGAGGCTGACCCGCAAGCGCTGGGAGGAGCACCGCAAGCTGCCCGTCACGGTCGACGGGCTGGCGCCCTGCCTGCCGCTGTTCGGCCTGACGGACGGCGGCGGTGAGGGCCGCACAGGCCCCGCGTGAGCGGGAAACCGGCCCGGCCGGCTTCCCGTACACCGCCAATCCGCCCGCCACGGCGGCACCGGGCCCTGGCAGACTCGACCCCATGCCCGAACCCAGCCCCGGCACGGCACCGGACGACGCCCTGCGCGCGTACGCGACCCTCTACCCCGACGTGGCGCAGGCCGGTTCGCTGCGCAGCGCCCTCCAGGCCCAGGCGGACCGGGACGGCCACCGGCTCACCGTCGAGCCGAACTCCTCGCCCGGCTGGCGCCGGGTGGCGGCCCAGGTCACGGCCGGCGACCGGTCGGCGCACGTCCTGATGGCCGCACACACGCGCAGCTTCACCGTCAGCTGCTGGACGGGCGAAGTCCAGATGGCCGACGGCAGCACCGACGACCTCGCCGAGGCGGCCGGGGCGATGGACACCTGGCAGGCCGGCGCCCGGCTCGCCGAACTCCTCGCCCGCCGGCCCTTCCTGCACACCTGGGAACTGGCCGAAGCCCACGAACGCGGCGACGCCATACCGGTGCGCTGGCGCCAGCTGCGCGAGCACGCCGCCAGCGAGCGGTCCCTCGCACGCCGGCACGGCCCCGAGCTGAAGGACCTCCTCGAAGCGGCCCACGCCCAGCCGCGACTGCGGGCCCTGTCACCGGGCCGCAGCGTGCACTGGCTCACCTTCAGCCGCCGGGCCGCACCACCGATCTGCCGTGACCTGCCGAGGGCCGCGCCGATCGGCGACGGCCGCTACCGCCTGCGGTTCGCCGACGGCCGGCTCCAGGAGACGGCCGGCGCGGCCGCGGCCGTCACGGCGATCGTCGAGGCCCTGCCCGACGACGCCCTCCCGGCCTGACGCCGCGCCGGCCGGACCGACTTCCCCTGTACGAGGTGTCGACTGCCGCTGTTGCGCGCTCGGTGGCGACAGGCGTGAACGGTCCGCGCCGGGGTGTGTGGTCGCAGGCATCGATGGGAGGGCGGAGTGGGAAGTCGGCCCGGCCGACTTCCCGCTCCCGACGGCCTCGCCCGCAAGGAACCCGCCGTCACGCGGTAAACGCCCCGGCCCCCACGGGCCACTTCCCGGCAGCCGCCCCGGCACCCCGGACCGGGATCCGCCCAGGGCGGGAGACACCCCGGAAGGCGAACCACCCATGACGGACCCCGTGACCCCGCTGCTCCTCGGCACCGCACCCGCCGTGCTGAACGTCGCCGACGCCCTCGCCCGGAGCCTGCTGCCGCGCGCCCGCGCCGAACTCGCCAGGGCCCGGGCCCAGTCCGCGCAGGGCCCGGCAAGCGGCCCGGCACGCGGCACGGAGGGCGGCGCGGAGGGCGGCGCGCAGTGAACGAGGAACCCCGGGACGCGTGCGGCGCCACGCCCGCGATGTCCTTCGAGCAGGCCTACGGGCTGTACCACGCGCAGCTCGTGCGCTCGGTGTGCCGGCAGGCCGCCGCGCTGGGACTGTCCGACCGGGACGCCGACGCCGAGGCCGTCGTCCAGGACACCTTCGAGGAGGCCCTGCGCGTCTGGGACACCGTCAGGACCCCCCGGGCCTGGCTCCACACCGTGGCCCGGCGCCGGGTGGCCCGGTGCGTCCCGCAGGCCATGCACCGGGCGCACGGGGACCCCGCCGAGCACGCCGGGCTGGGCGCCGTCCGCTGGAGCCCGGCCGCGCCGGCGGCCGGCGCCGAGGACTTCGTCGCCGCCCGGGAGGTCGCCGCCGTCATCCGGCGGATGCCGCGCCGGCGCCGGCAGGTCGCCTACCTGCGCTACCTGATGGAGTGGGACTACACCGAGATCGCCGAACAGCTCGGCTGCCGCCCCTCCACCGCCCGCGTCCACGCCCTCAAGGCCCGCGCCGACATCACCGGGACCCGTCTCCTGGACAAGGCCCGGGCCGTCGCGGACGACGACCGCGGTGAGACGACGACCGGCTTCCTCCTGGTGACGGCCGCCCTCGCGGGGGCGCTCGCCGTGGGCCGCCTGGCCGGGTGGCCGTGGGCGCCGGCCGCGGCGGCGGGAGGCCTGCTGACCCTCGCCCTGGCCGAGCGGGCCGCCGCCGCACTCCGCCGCCGCCGCCGTCGACAGCGGCGGCCCCGCCCCTGACCACCTGCGGAGCGGGACGTCGGCCGGACCGACGTCCCACTCCGCAGCGCCCGCCGGACCGGCCGCCGCAGCGCCTGCCGGGCCGGCCGGGCTGCGGCGATGCCTTCGTGCCCGCGAACGTCCACTGCTGCGCCCGGTTCCCGGTGACGCACTCCTGCACCGTGACCCGCCGGCCAGGCCGCCGGCGGCCCCGTAGCCCGCAGCCTCGGCCCAGTCCGCGCGTCAAGTGTGCTGCGCGCAGGGAAGGTTGGAGGACACGGGAGAAGGCGGAGGTCGTTCTCGAAAGCCGCGCGTGGAGCGGGGGCGCGGATCGGGACGATCCGCGCCCCCGCCGTGGAGGTGCAGGTGAGGTGCGTCGGGCCCGGTCAGCCGATGACGGTCACACCGCGCGGCGTGGAGAAGCCGGTGGCCGACTCGATGACGCTGTCGGTGGCCGTGTCGATCGTCGAGACGGTGTTGTCCGTCCCGTCGGTGACGTACACCGTGGTGCCCGCGGCGTCGGCGGCGGCGTCGAGCGGGCCGGCCCCGACCGGCACGGTCGCGGTGACGGCGCCGCGGCCGGTGTCGATCACCGAGACGGTGCCGCTGCCGCTGTTGACGACGTAGGCGGTGCCCTGGCGGGTCATCGCCACCGCGCTCGGGTGGCTGCCGACCGCGAGGGTGGCGGTCACGAGGTTGGTGGCGGTGGAGATGACGCTGACGGTGCTGCCGCCGTCGTCGGCGACGTAGACGCTGCGCCCGTCGGGGGTGACGGCCAGCGCGGCCGGGTGGGTCTGGAACAGCGGGACGGCGCCCTTGACGAGGTTGAGGGCGGTGTCGATCGAGACCACCAGGCCGTAGGTGTGCTCGACCACGTACAGCGTCGACCCGTCGGGGGTGAGCGCGGAGTCGCGCGGCGAGCCGATGAGCGGGACGGTGCCGGTCACCGCGCGGGTGGCGGTGTCGACGACGGAGACGGTGCCGCTGCCGGAGTTGGAGACGTAGGCGGTGGCGCCGTCGCGGCTGAAGGTGATCGCGGTGGGCGTGGTGGCGACCGGGACGGTGCCGATGACGAGGTCGGAGGCGGTGTCGATCACCGAGACGGTGCCGCTGCCGGAGTTGGACACCCACACCTGGGTGCCGGCCGGGTTGGCGCTGACCTCGTACGGCTTGGAGCCGACCGGGATGCTCGCGCCGACCGCGCCGGTGGCCGAGTCGTAGACCTTGACGGTGTCGTCGCCGCTGTCGGCGGTGTAGACCGTGCCGCGGGTGGCGACCGGGTCGAAGGCGTACCGGTCGGCGGGGACGGTGGCGCTGGTCCCGGCGGGGGTGGTGACGGTGACGTCGGTGGTGCCGACGGCGTGACGGGGGGTGACGGCGGTGAGCCGGGTGTCGGAGACGACGGTGAACGAGGCGGCCGGGACCCCGCCGAAGGCGACGGCGGTGGTGCCGGTCAGGTCGGTGCCGGTGACGGTGACCGTGGTGCCCCCGGTGCGCGGGCCGTGGCCGGGGTCGACGGCGGTGACGGCGGGCACGGCCGGGAGGTAGGTGTACCGGTCGGCGCGGCCGGTGGCGCTGGTGCCCGCCGTCTTGGCCACGGTCACGTCCACCGTGCCGACCGCCCCGGCCGGGGCGACGGCGGTGATCCGGGTGTCGCTGTCGACGGTGAAGGAGGCCGCGGCGGCCGAGCCGAACCTGACGGCGCCGGTGCCGGTGAAGCCGGACCCGGTGACGGTCACGCGCGTACCGCCGGTCCTGGGCCCGGAGGCGGGGTCGAGGCCGGTGACGACGGGCTGGGGCACGTTGACGAAGCCCAGCCCGACCGGCGCGTTCATCCCGGTGAGGGTGGAGGTGACGGTGTTGGTTCCCGTGCTGATCACCGAGACGCTGTCGGAGCCGCGGTTGGTGACGTACGCCGAGGTGCCGGCCGGGTCGAGGGCGACGAACTGCGGGCCGGCGCCGACGCGGACGGTGGCGGTGACGGTGTTCGTGGCGGTGCCGATCACCGAGACGGTGCCGGAGCCGTTGCCGGTCACGTAGAGGCTCGCGCCGTCGGGGCTCGCCGCCAGGCCGGTGGGCCCACTTCCGGCGGGGACCGGAACGGTCGAGGTGACGGTGTCGGTCGCGGTGTCGAGCACCGAGACGCTGTCGCTCCTGAGGTTGGCGACGTAGGCGTGGGCGCCGTCGGGGGCGAAGGCGATGCCGATCGGCAGGGTGCCGACCCGCACGGTGGAGGTGACCGTGCCGCGGGCGGTGTCGATCACCGAGACGGTGTTGTCCAGCTCGTTGGAGACGTAGGCCTTCGCGCCGTTCGGACTGATCGCGACGGCGTACGGGTTGCGGCCCACCGGGATGGTGGCGGTGACGGTGTCGGTGGCGGTGCTGACCACCGACACGGCGGCGGAGGCGAAGTCGACCACGTACAGCCTGCCGCCGTCCGCGGAGACGGCCGCGCCGACCGGCCGGGCGCCGACCGGGACGGTGGCGGCCACCGTGCCGGTGGCGGTGTCGAGCACCGAGACGGTGTTGCCGCCGTAGTTCGGCACGTACGCGCGGGCGCCGTCCGGGCTGCCGACCACCGCGTACGGCGTCGCACCGACCGGGACGCTCGCCACCACCGCGCCGGTGACGGTGTCGTACGCCGTCACCGTGTTGTTCCCGCTGTTGGCGACGTAGACGAACGGGTGCGCCGCCCCGGCGGCAGCGGGCCCGGGCGCGGAGGCGGCGGCCTCACCCGCCCCCGCGCCGAGCGGCCCGGCCGCGGCCAGCAGCGCGGCCGCCCCCAGCCCCGCCGCGCGGCGGCGCAGCCGAGCCCACCCGGGCCGCAGACCTGTGCGTGTGTCCCATGACATCGAAGAGTCCCTCCCCACAGCGGACATGACGCGCCCGCCGGACCGACGGCCCGGACGTGACGCCTCCGGCCATCGTGGCAGCGCGATCCGAAGCACGGAGCGGATTCCCGAACCGGTGAAGACGATCTTCCACTTCGCTATCCTGGAGGGTCAACTGTCATTTCACGCAGTCGATATGACGCCCATTCAGACCACCGGCGCCGGGCGCCCGCCCAGTGTCGCGACCGACCCCGCCCCGCCGCCGGACGGGTGAAAGTGCCCCCGGCGGTGCGCGGCGCCCGCCCGGGCCGAACCGGGCCGTCCAATACTCACGCGATGAGGCGCACACCCCGCGCCGCCCCCCGCGAGCCGCACGAGGGAGAACCCGCATGCACCGCCGCACCGCCGCCAGGCCGGGACACCGCACCGCCGCGCCCCTGCTGGCCGCCCTGCTGCTCACCGGGTGCACCTCCGCCGCCGCCACCGACCCCGCGGCCGGCCCCGACTCCTCAAGCACCGTGCCCACCGCGCCGCCGCAGCCCTCACCACAGCTGACCGACCAGCAGGTGGCCTTCGCCGTCGACCGGATCGACGCCTACGTCCAGGACGCGATGCGCAAGACCGGCGTACCCGGCCTGTCCCTGGCCGTCGTCCACAACGACAAGGTCATCCACGCCAAGGGCTTCGGCGTGCGCGAACTCGGCAAACCGGACACCGTCACCCCCGACACCGTCTTCCAGCTCGCCTCCGTCTCCAAACCCATCGCCTCCACCGTCGTCGCCACCGCCGTCGGCCAGAAATCGGCCGCCTGGGACGACCCCGTCACCGCCCACGACCCCGGCTTCGCCCTCGCCGACCCCTGGGTCACCGCCCACGTCACGATCGCCGACCTCTTCTCCCACCGCAGCGGCCTGCCCGACCACGCCGACGACCTCCTCCAGGACCTCGGCTACCAGCGCGACTACATCCTCCAGCACCTGCGCGACCAGCCCCTCGCCCCCTTCCGCGCCAGCTACGCCTACACCAACTACGGCCTCACCGAGGCCGCCGTCGCCGTCGCCAGGACCAAGGGCGCCCCCTGGGAGACCCTCTCCGCCGACACCCTCTACCAGCCGCTCGGCATGACCTCCACCAGCTCCCTGCGCTCCGCCTACGACAACGCCGCGAACAAGGCCGTACCGCACGTCCTCAAGAGCGACGCCACCGGCTGGCAGGTCAGCACCACCGAGAACGCCGACCCCCAGTCCCCGGCCGGCGGCGTCAGCTCCACCGTCCAGGACCTCTCCCGCTGGATGCGGCTGCAGCTCGCCGGCGGCACCTTCGAGGGCCGCCAGATCGTCGACACCGCCGCCCTGAGCGAGACCTGGCTGCCCCACAGCCTCTCCAACCCGCCCGCCGCGCCCGCCGGCAACCCCGGCCAGTACGGCCTGGGCTGGAACGTCGGCCGCGACACCCGCGGCCGGCTGCGCCTCAACCACTCCGGCGGCTTCGCCCTGGGCGCCGCCACCGTCGTCACCCTGCTGCCCGCCGAGCAACTGGGCATCGTCGTGCTGACCAACGGCCAGCCCACCGGCCTGCCCGAGGCGGTGGCCGAGGAGTTCTTCGACCTCGCCCAGGAGGGCCACGAGACCGTCGACTGGCTCGCCTTCCTCGGCAAGGTCGTCCCCGCCGCCCTCCTGAGCGGCGTCTCACCCACCGACTACACCAAGCCCCCGGCCGACGCCGCCCCCGCCAGACCCGACGCGGCCTACGTCGGCACCTACGCCAACGGCCACTACGGCCCGCTGACCGTGACCACCGGCAACGGCGGCGCCCTGGTGATGAGCCTGGGCCCGGACAACCTCCAGTTCCCGCTGCGGCACTACGCCGGGGACGTGTTCAGCTTCCAGACCCGAGGCGAGAACGCCGTGGGCCTGTCCGGGGTGACGTTCACCGTCGGCGCCGACGGGCGCGCCTCCAAGGTCGTGGTCGAGCAGTTCGACCACGAAGGCCTGGGCACCTTCACCCGCAGCTGAACCGGCGGGCGCGGGCGCCCGTCCCCCGCGGGGAACGGGCACCCGCGCCCAGGCCCGGCCTCAGGGCGTGGTCAGGCCGAACCAGTACTCGAAGGTGTCCAGCAGCCCGTTGAGGGTGTCGAGGGCGTCGATGGTGCCGGTGACCACCGTGAGATCGCCGTCGGCCACGAGCCGCTCGGGGGTGGTGGCGCCGACGGCGAGGCCGTTCAGGCCCTCACGGGTGACCGTGTAGGTGGCGTCGGCGCCCTCGGGCGCGGGGGCCGGGGTGTAGACGAGGACCCCGTTGCGCAGCTGGACGGTGCACCGGTCGGGGTCGCCCGACAGGCCGCCGGTGACGGTGAAGCCGAGGGTGAGCGGCGAGGCCGCGGCCCCGGGGCCGTCGAGGCGGATGCCCACGTAGTCGAAGAGCATCTCCAGCGTCATGGCGGCCAGGACCGGGCCGGTGATGATCTGCGGCGACGGGAGGCCGGGCGGGGTGCCGTCGGCGGGCCGGTTGCGCAGCTCGAAGGCGGCGGCGAGGTAGAAGTTGCGCCAGGGGCCGCTCTCGGCCTGGTAACCGAGCTGCTCCAGGACGTCCGCCTCCAGCTCCCGGGCGGCGCTGTCGGTGGGGTCGGCGAAGACGGCGTGGCTCAGCAGCTCGGCCGCCCACCGGTAGTCCTCCGGGCCCTTCGCGTTCTCGAAGGTCTGCCGGGCGAGGTCCACGACCTTGGCGGCGCCGCCCATCGCGTCGACGTAGCGGGGGCCGGCCTGCTCGGGGGGAAGGGTGTGCAGGTGGGCGGCGTTGCCGTCGTACCAGCCCAGGTAGCGCTGGTAGACGGCCTTGCTGTCATGGCTGACGGTGCCGTAGTAGCCGCGGTTGAACCACTGCCCCGCCAGGCTGTCCGGGATGTCGCCGTCGAGGTCCTCGGCGATCTCCGCCATGGTCAGGCCCTGGTTGGCCAGCCGCAGCGACTGGTCGTGGAGGTAGCGGTACAGGTCGGCCTGGCTCAGGAGGAAGGAGACGATCGCGTCGGGGTCCCCGGCGCTGTTCCAGCGCGGCCAGAAGTGGCTGGCGAACAGGGTGTCGGAGCGGTCCGCGAACCACTCGACGGACTGCCGCAGGTACTCCGACCACGACTTGGCGTCCCGCACCTGGGCCCCGCGCAGGCTGTAGAGGTTGTGCAGGGTCGGGGTGGCGTTCTCGGCCGTGCACAGCGCCCGCACGTCGGGCAGGTAGAAGTTCATCTCCGCCGGGGCCTCGGTGCCCGGGGTGAGCTGGAACTCCAGCTTCACCGGGCCGAAGGACACCGCGTTGCCCCGCACCGCGACGTCCGAGGTGACCGTGAACGTCGGGGCCAGCAGCCCCGAGGCGCCGGCCGAGTTGGTCTTGCCCAGCCCGGCGTCGACCTGCCCCTGCGCGGAGCGCTCCAGCAGCGTCCCGTACATGAACAGCGCCCGGCGCTGCATCGCGTTGCCGGCGTACACGTTCTCGCTCACCGCGTGCTCCAGGAACCCGTCCGGGGCGATGACGTCCACACCGGCGGGCAGCACACCGCCGTCGAACAGGCCGAGCACGCCGCCGTAGTGGTCGATGTGGGAGTGGGTGAACAGCACCGCGCAGATCTCGCGGTCCTGCCCGCGGTGCGCCCGGTAGAGGTCCAGCGCCGCGCCCGCGCACTCCTCGCTGATCAGCGGGTCCACCACCACGATCCTCGGGTCGGCCCCGGTGGGGTCCTCCAGGAAGGTGATGTTGGACAGGTCCATGCCGCGGACCTGGTAGACGGCGTCCCCGACGACCTCGAACAGGCCGGTGTTCATGTTCAGCAGCGCGTTGCGCCACAGGCTCGGGTTGACGGTGTCGGGCGCCTGCCCGGTCAGGAACGCGTACGGAGCCAGGCTCCACGCCGGCACGCCGGCGCCCGTCCGCTCCACGGTGAAGTCCGCGGGCAGGGCCTCGATCAGACCCCGGGAGGCGAAGGCCGCCTCCGGGTCCCGGTCCGGGGACGGGACGACGACCGCGGCGTTCAGATCCGCCGTCAGCGGCGTCGCCGGCCGGGGCTCGCGGGGCGTGGAATCGGTCAAGGGTCTTTCCTCTCGTACGGCCGGGGGCAGGCCCGGCACGGACTGGGTCACCCGTGCGACTACCGCCGACCGCTCACGGAACGGAATCGAACAGACGCTCACCGTGATCAGTCGGCGCACAGATCATCGCAGTCCGTGACAGCCGCCACCAGAGCCAGAACCGGCCACACCGCGAACCGGCCACACCCCACACCACCCCCGGCCGGCCAGACCTCCCGCTCGCGCGAGCCCCCTGGCCCGCACGCCCGCTCCGGACGAGGATGGCCGTCGAGCACAGGAACCGGCCCGCATCCGGGGGAGGACGACGACGTGCCGCTGCGCATCCACTTCACCATGGAGGACCTCGCACGCACCCGCATCGCCGACGGACCCGCACCCTGCATCGAACTGAGCACCGCGGCACGGCAACTGCAGGAACGCACGCACCCCGTACGGCTCGGAGCCTGGCGCCACCGCACCCTGTCCGCCCTGCGACCCGCCTCGCGCATGGTCTTCGCCCTCATGCCCCGGCGCGGACGGATCACCGACTTCCTGAGCGGCACCGACAGCACGAGCGGCACGAGCGGCACCGGCGGCGCGACACCCGCCGACCTGATCGAACAGATCCGTGCCACACCCCGCAGCCGCCTACGGGCCAGCCTGGAACACACGGCCCGCCACCAGCCCCTGCCCCCGTGGGCCCACCGGCTGCCCGACGACCCCCTGCTCCTGCGGCAGTTGTGCGACAGCCTGGAACACGTGGCCGACCACGCCCTCATCCCGCACTGGCAGGAGATCCAGGCCATGACCGCGGCCGACGCCACCGTGCGAGCCCGCCAGATGCTCGGCGGCGGCGTCGAAACCCTCCTCGCCCGCCTCAACCCCCGGCGGGTGCGCTGGCGGGCACCCGTACTGGAGATCGCGATACTCTCCGGCCTCGACGCCGACGTGCACCTGACCGGACAGGGGCTGCTGCTCCAGCCGTCGGTGTTCGCCGTCGAGGCCCCGATCCTCAACCTCGACGCGCTGCCGCAACCCGTCCTCGCCTACCCGGTGGCCCCACTCCAGGACACCACGGCCGCACCGCTGTTCGCGCCCCTCCCCGCCGCCGCCGCAGCAGCCGGCGGCGGAGGCGGCGGCCGGACGGCAACGGCACCCGACGCCGTCGCCTCCGTGCTCGGCCACACCCGGGCCGCGGTGCTCACCGCCATCGCCCGCCACCCGGGCTGCTCGACCCGGCAACTCGCCGCGCTCCTCGGCATCGCCAAGGCCAGCGCCAGCGAGCACGCCACCACACTGCGCGCCGCCGGCCTCATCGACACCCGCCGCGAGCGCCAGACGGCCGCCCACGTCGTCACCCCCACGGGCATCGCGCTGCTCAACGCCCCCCGCGCACGGCCCTGACCGGCGTAGGCGATTCCCGCAGCCGCCCCGTCATCGATCCCGAGTGCGCGCCCGGCCGCTCCTGAGCGGTCCGCCGTCCCCGGGGGATCCCGGACCCTGAGCAGCACGGGTCGACCTCCAGCAGGTCGCCATCATGCCGACCGGCCAGACCAGCTGACGGCACGCCGTCCGCGGGCCCGCCGTGACCGGCGGGCCCCCGGCAGTGGCGCCCCCCGGTCACGGCCCCGCCCGGCTTCCGGCACCGTCCAGGCCCGCGCACGAGCCTCCCCCGTCCGTCCGGCAGCGCCCTTCGTATCGGAACCGCGGACCGGTACTCGGGCGTCCGACTTCCCGGGTTGCCGTCGTCCGCCGCAGGGAGGGGTTTCGGATCGTGGGGATCGTTCTGTGGGCAGTGGCCGGGGTGCTGTTCGCGCTGCTACCGCTCGTGCACTGGCTGCTGCGCGCCCGTCCCACGCCGCTGCGGGCGCCGGTCGCCGCCGCGCTCCTGCTCTGGCTCGCGCTGGTGCTCGCGGCGGCGTTCGACCTGATGCGACCGCGCAGCGCGGCGGAGCTCTACCTGCTCTGCATGCCGCTGTCCGAACTGGTCGTGCTGGTCGGAGTGTGGCTGGAGCGGCGGATCGCCGGCCCGCGCACCGAGCGCCCGGCCGGCTGGTCCCGGGCGGCGGGCATCGCCTTCCACAGCCAGCTGGCCCTCGTCCTCACCATGACCCCGCTGCTGGCGCTCGTGGCGTTCCACGAGGCGGAGCTCCCCTCCGGCGAGGCCATGCCGCCGCCGCAGCCCGGCTACACCGTCCTCGACACCGACAAGGGCTGCGGCAACGGCCACGGCGCCACCTGCTGGCGCACGCTCTACCTGGCGGGCCCGCCCGACGTGCCGACGGCAAAGGCCGCCGACCGGCTCCGGCCCCGGCAGCGGTGTGAGACGAACGGCTGGTTGATCGACCGCCGTGACCTGTGCACCGAGGTGAGCACCGACGGCGCCACGATCGTCTACCGCGTCCACCTCGCAGGCGGGCTCTAGGAGTGCTCGGTCAGGACGGGGCCGGCCCGACGAAGCACTCCTAGTAGTAGCCCTTCGAGCCGTCCAGGAGCTCCCGGACGATGTCGGCGTGCCCCGCGTGCCGGCCGGTCTCCTCGACCAGGTGGATCAGCATCCAGCGCAGGTTGGCGCCGCCGGCCCGGTAGCCGGTGTGGCGGCCGACGTCGTCCAGCGAGGCCGCCGCGACGATCTCGTCGCTGCGCGCGCACTGGGCCTCGTACTGCGCGAGCAGTTCGGCGAGCGTGCGTCCCTCCGTGCGCCACTCGGCGTCCTCGTCCGACTCGTCGAACGACGGGTTCTGCTTCTCGTCGCCGCCGAGGAACATCACCTCCAGCCACAGGTGCTCGGTCCAGCGCATGTGGGAGACGAGGCCGGCCATCGTCATCGCGGGCGAGGTCGGCAGGACCGGGCGGTGCGCGTCCTCCTCGCCCAGGCCCTCGCACTTCCAGCGCAGGATCTTGCGTTGCAGGTCCAACCAGCCGACGATCGCGGTGCGTTCGTCCGCCTGGAGCGGGGGGCGTTCAAGTTCCGATGCCATGGTCGTGCACGCTACCGAGGCGCCGTGCCGGGCGCACCGGATTTTGCTCCGGCCGCCCGGCCGACTTCCCGCCCGGCCGGGCGCTACCGGCCGCAGTGGAGGACCCGCAAGCGCCCGGGGGCCGCCGGGTCGCGGTCGACGACCTGGACCGGCGGCCACGCCCACTGCCAGACGCTGCCGCCCGGCGTACGGGAGAACCGGACCGTCCCGCGCGTGCCCTCCACGGCGACGTGCGGCCAGGCCGAGGCGATGCCGGCCCGGTCCGCGCCCTGCGAACGCAGCACCTCGGCCAGGACGGTGACGGTGTCGTACCCCTCGAAGGCGACGAAGGAGGGCGCCTCGCCCAGCCGTTCGCGCAGCGCCGCCTCGACCCGCGCACCCAGCGGGCCGAGGCGCTCGGGCAGGTAGCGCAGGAACGGGACGCCCGCGCCGTCGTCGCCCAGCAGCGCCGCCCACTCGGCGAACTCCGGCTGCCCCGCCGGGGCACCGATGAGGACGTCGGCGAGGCGCGCGTCGCCGCGCACCGCCCTGACGATCGGCACCGACGGCTCCGGGCTGCCGGCCAGCAGCAGCAGGACCGTCGCCCGCTCGCGCACGAGTTCGGCGCACACGGCGTCGGCGGAGAGCGCGCCCGTGTCGAGCTCGACGACGGTGCCGCCGTGCGGAGCCAGGCACTCCCGCAGGATGCGCGTCCCGGCCGCCCAGTAGACGCTCGGCTGGGTGGCCACGGCGATCCGGCGGTGGCCCGCGCCGAGGAGGAAGTCCGCGTAGACGCGCCAGCTGTGCGACTGCGCGGGGCACAGGCGCGCCACCCACGGCGTCGGCTGCTCGGTCAGCGCGTCGAGCACCGCCGACGAGCACAGGTACGGCAGGCCCAGGGCGTCGGCCCGGGCGGCCACCGCGCGGGCGACGACGCTGTGGTACTCCCCGGCCAGGGCGGCCACGCCCAGGTGGGCCAGCTCCTCCACCGCCTCGGCGGCCCGCTGCGGATCGGCCGCGGTGTCCCGCACCAGCAGCTCCAGCGGCCGCCCGCCGATCCCACCGGCCTCGTCGACCTCACGGGCGGCCAGTTCGAGCCCGGCGAGCACGTGCCGGCCCGCCTCGACCCAGCCGGGCCGGGACAACGGAACGAGCGCGCCGATGCGCACCGGCGAAGCGTCAGCGCGCTCCGCCGCGGCCGGTGATGGTGATGTGCTCATGCGCTGGCGCCTCCCGCGTGACGATTCGGTCGTCGCAGGCCGCCCGGACCGCCGAGCCCCCCACGTCGCCCCACGACGGCGAGCGCACCTGCGTGACCATGCGGGCCCATTGCACCCACCACCACCGCCACCGGGCAAGCGGGTTTCCGGTCGCGCTACCGCGAGGCCCGTGGGGCGAGGACGCCCAGGGCGGCGTCGAGCGGCGCCGGGCCCGGCCGCGACGGCCGGCGAACGTCAAGCCGCCGCGGAAGCACCGATCCGGACGCCGAGCAGGGGGCGACGGCAGGGCCGTCCCGGCCCCGCCCAGGCCGCCGCCCCTGGAACCGCCCGCTCACGCCCAGTGCCGACTTCCCCGCGGCCCCCGCCGGTTCACCGGCCGGGCCCGAGAACGCGCTGCGGGGCGACCACCAGGGGCCCTCGGCCGGGTCACGGCCGTGCCCGCGTACGGCGGGCCGGTGAGGGGAGTGGAAAGTCGGCGGGGCCGACTTCCTGTGCGTGGGGCGTCGCCGGGCGGGCCTCGGCGGCGGACCGGTCGTGCGCCGCGAGGGGTTGTCGCCCCTCTCCGGTGGTGCTTCGCTGTCCGTGTCGGCGCCCGCCGCTGGGGCAGGCGGCGAGAACGGGGGAGGTGCCCGCATGCCGGACGTGACCGGCGGGTTCGCGAAGGCGGCCGCGGTGAGTGCCGCCGTGGCGACTGCCGTGCTCGGCCCGGCGACGCCGTCGCACGCGGGCGAGCGGGAAGTGCCGGTGTCCGCCGCCCACGCGGCCCACGGGCTCCCCGCGCCCGTCGAGCCCGTGGCGGAAGCGGACCAGGGGCGCCGGCCGTAGGCCCGTCCGGCCGGGCGGGAGCAGGAAGCCGGCGGGGCCGACTTCCCACTCCGGGCGCCTACTTCTCGATGGTGATGTCCTTGAAGCTGATGACGAAGGCGTCCGGGTCGTCGTCCTCGTCCAGGTGGTAGGTGGTGCTGGCCCAGGCGTCGGCGAGGCGGACCCGGCGGGAGGCCGGGTCGGCGGGGTCGCCGGCGATCAGGACGACGTCCTGGTGGGTGTTGGTGTTCTCGACGTCCTCGACCCAGGTGGTGGTGGCCTCGTGGCGGTCGTCGCCGCGGGTGAGGAGCACGTCGCCCCACAGCGGCACGGGAGCCCTGACGCCGGTGGTGAGGAGGTTGTCGAGGTCGAGTTCGGAGCCGACGAGGGTGAGCTTGGTGACGGAGTCGAGTGTTTCGGCCCGGTTGTCGCCGAGGTCGAGGTGGTAGGTGGTCATGTCTGGATCTCCACGTGGGCGTAGGGCGGGGTCAGTACAGCTCGGGGGAGGTGCGGACGGGGATCCTGACCTTGAGGACGGTGCCGTCGTCGAGGAAGAAGATGACACGGGCGTTGTCGCCGGGGGTGATCAGGCGGGTCGGCTTCTCCAGCATCAGGTGGTACTGGCCCGGCACGAAGGCGAACCCGCCCTTCGCGGAGAGCGTGACCTTGTCCAGCTTGACCATCTTCGAGCTCTCGCTGTCGGTGACGGTCTGGTACATCGTGATGCTCTTGTAGTCGGGGCTCTTGATCTTGGTGATGTCGTAGCGCTTGTCGGCGGAGTTGTCGAGCGTGATGTAGGCCGCGGCCGGCAGGGCGTTCGGCAGCCATCGGACCCAGGCGGACTTGTCCCTGACCTTGACGTCGGTGGTGACCGGCATCTTCATGGGTATCGCTCCCCTCGGCGGGGTCGTCCCTCGACCCGCCCGGCCAGAACATCGCGCGGGTGACCGAGGCACAAGGAAGCCGGGCAGAAGATCACCTGATCTAGTGATTCTCAGTCAAATAGCATGGCCAGTCAGGGATGTTCGACGGACGAGGACCCGGCCGGAGGCGGGGTTGGCCTCCCGGTGCACGGCGAGCACCCGGGCGGGGAGGTCGTCGTCGGCGAGGAACTGCCGTACGGCGGCGGTGGCGTGACCGTTGCCCCGGGCGTCCGCGCGCACGAGGTGGCTGAGCCATCCGGTGCTGCGGGCGGCGAACTCGCCGGTGCGGACGGCGGTGACGAAGGCCTGCCAAGCGGGGGAGGGGAAGAGGAGGGCCGGACCGGAGGGGTCCTTGGAGTCCCGTACGGGCATGACGCCGGCGAAGCCGTCGGCGACCTCGATGCATGCGCCGCCGTCACCGCTGTGCGAACTCTTCCGCCAGGTGGTGATGCGGGTGGTGTCCATCGCGCGCCCTCCTGAAGTCGATCCGCCAACTGGCCATCAGGGCAGGGGAGGAGCGGGAAGCCGGCCACGCCGGCTTCCCGGACGATTCCTAGGAGAACCAGACGGAGAGGCGGGCCGTGGTCGGGGCGACGTCGCAGAAGTAGCTGACCGCCTCCCCACGGGCCACGTAGGCCTTCCCGGCGGCGTCGCACGCGGCGCCGCTCGGGTACATGCCGACGTAGGTGTATCCGGTGGTCCGCGTGGTGGATGCCTGGGCGGCGGGTGCGGCCATCAGGCCGCCCGCGACCGTGAGCATCCCGGCCAGGGCCATGGTGGAAACCGCTTTGCGAAGTGCCATGTCGGTGTCTTCCTCGCTCAGGGGGAGAACGCCGGAGTCCGCTTCCCGGCGCTCGCGGTGAGCCTTCCGGAATCCCGGATTCAGGGCAATGGTAGAGACCAATTTGGCAGAAAACAGTCGACCGCCGCGCAGTCGCGCACGCCTCGGCCCCGCCGCCCCTGGGGTGGGGTGGCGGGGCCGATGGGCGATGGTCAGCGGGCGTCGAACTCGCCGGTGCGGACGGCGGTGACGAAGGCCTGCCAGGCGGGGGAGGGGAAGAGGAGGGCCGGACCGGAGGGGTCCTTGGAGTCCCGTACGGGCATGACGCCGGTGAAGCCGTCGGCGACCTCGATGCACTGGCCGCCGCCTCCTCCACTGTACGAACTCTTCCGCCAGGAAGCCTCCGTCAGGTCGACATCCACTCCAGGTCCCTCCTTGCTGCACGGATGAAAGCCAACGATTCGGCCTGACCAAGGGCCTCGACCGCAAGCCGATCGTAGCTCCTGCTAAGCATGGAAACCGACTTGGTGTCGCGATCGATGTAGCCGCGCTGCTCGACCTCGCCATAAGCGAGCACTTTGCGGTTCGGCATGGTAAGGAGCGTCGCCATGTGAGTGAACGGTCGGAATTCGCCCAGGGAATACGGAACCACCTGGATGACCACGTTGCGGCGGGTGGTCAACTGCTCAAGGTGAAGGAGTTGTTCAACCATGACATCACGTCCACCGATGATTCGCCTGAGACAGCTCTCGTCCAACACCACGTGCAGGAGTGGGGGAGGGGTCCGCTCAAGGACCCGCTGGCGGGCTAGCCGGAACTCGACTCGTTCCTCGGCGAGCTTCTCGCTCGTGTCGGTTTGCCGGGCGTAACCCATTTCGATGGCCGTTGCATAGGCTCGGGTCTGAAGAAGCCCGTTGACGATGTTGACCTCGATGATTCGGATCTGTTCCGCAAGGGCCTCGTAGCCGGCGTACTCCGGGAAGCCTTCCAGGATCGCGGCGTTCTTCAGCTGATACCACATCAGCAGCATGGTGCCGCCCGTGTCGAGCGCGATGTCGGAGAGCTCGGCGAGCTTGCGGCTCGGCGGTCGGTGCGCAAGTTCGATGTACGAGAGGTGCGAGGGGGAGCACCCGATGAGCGGGGCCAGTTCCTCCTGGAGGAGGTCCTTGGCCTCTCGGAAGGCGCGGAGCTGGATTCCGAAGGGCGCCCAGGGGCTCGACTCCGGGTCAACCTTCTTCT
The DNA here is from genome assembly GCF_040629945.1 of Kitasatospora sp. NPDC005856. NCBI lineage: Bacteria > Bacillati > Actinomycetota > Actinomycetes > Kitasatosporales > Streptomycetaceae > Kitasatospora > Kitasatospora sp. NPDC005856. The sequence goes on from NZ_JBEXWT010000059.1 coordinate 43,932, forward strand.
TGTTCATGGCAGCCCTCAACTCCCGTGGTGCCTCATGGCAAGTAGCAAGCCACTTCTGATCCTAGGGGGCCTTGCGTCACCATGTGCACAGAACGTGAAACTCCGATCGCAGAGGGTTCCCCTTCTCATGCCCCACGACCAACTCCCTCGCCTCCACGGCTACGGCGTCCGCTGGGACGCCGCCGCCGACCGTTACCGGGTCCGCAACGAGATCACCGGCGAATGGCTCCACAGCGCCACCGGCGAGCTCGCCGCCTTCGTCTTCTTCGGGGACGCGTACAGCGCCTGGCGCGCTTTCGAGGTCCACAAGCGGCCCGGGGAGAAGTGAGATGTCCTCCACCCTCTCCCGCGCGACCGCCGAGCAGCGCCGGCAGGCCGCCGACGTCCTCGACGACCTCACCACCGTCCTCGCCCTCGGCGGCGTCAAGCTCCCCACGCTCGAAGTCGACTGGGCCGACGGCCGACAGACGTGCAGCTACCTCCTCCACCTCACCGCCCGCCCGCTCGACCTCCTGCGGATGGTCGACCTGCTGCGCAAGGGCCTGCGCTACGAGCGCCTCACCTTCGACGACTGAAAGCGACCACGCCCGTGCAAGACCCCCGCCTGCTCGCCAAGCCCCCCGTCTGCCGGCTCGGCTGCCTCGTCCTGATCCGCAACCAGCGTGGCGACGTTCTCCTCGTCGACCCCGACTACATGGACGGCATGATCCTGCCCGGCGGCGCCGCCAAGCCCAACGAGCCCCCGCACCGTGCGGCCGCCCGCCACCTGCACGCCGAGACCGGGCTGATCGTCCGTCTCACCGACGTCCTCGCCGTCGACTTCACCCCCGCCGACCGCCACCTGGAGCGCCTCACCCTGGTGTTCGACGGCGGCACCGTCCCCGACGGCACCCGCATCACCGTCCCCGCGCAGCGCCAGAGCGGACTGCTCGGGGCCCGCTTCGTCCCCGCCCGCGGCCTGCCCGACGTCATGGCCCCCTCCCAGGCCGCCCGCGCCGCCGAGGCCCTCGCCGGCCGCTCCCTGCCCGCCCTCCTCCACGGCCAGCGGGCCGCCTGACCCGCCGCATGCCCCGGCCCGGCGCGGACCCCCCGCGCCGGGCCGGGGCGTCCTGCGTCAGTTCCTCGAGGCGCTGCGGCAGGCGTCCGCCGCGACGACGGCGGGGACGTAGTCGACCCGCAGGAGGTGGTAACAGGTCCGGAACGCGTCCTCGCCGCCGGCCTCGCCGGCCCGGCAGGCGTCCTCCACCAGCTCCTTGTCCGAGCCCGGGGCCTTCTCCAGCACGTGGCGGGAGCAATTCTGCGAGCTGGCGCTCGCGGTCGGGGCGGCGGCGATGAGGCCGCCCAGGGCGAGGGGGAGGGCGCAGCCGGTGGCGGCGATTCGTCGGACCAGCTTCATAGTGATCAGATCCTCTCGGATGACAGGGGATTGGCCGGCCGAAAGGAGCATGATCCGCCCACGGACACCGGCCCGGGACATGCATACCGGACCACGCGCCGTGCCCGTCCGGACGCCGCGCCGACACCCGATCGAGATCACCCGAAGACGAGGAGGAGTCGTAGCGCGAGAGGCGGCCGCCGTCCTGGCAGGATGACGGGATGGAACGAGTGCTGGGAATCGGCGGGTACTTCCTGCGGGCCGCCGACCCCGCGGCGCTGAGCGCCTGGTACCGCGACTGCCTGGGGCTGGACGCCGACGAGCACGGCCTCTGGCAGCAGGAGACCGGGCCGACGGTCTTCGCCGCCTTCGAGTCCGGGACCGACTACTTCGGCTCCCGCACCCAGCAGACCATGCTCAACTTCCGCGTCCGCGACCTCGAGGCGATGCTCGCCCAGCTGCGCGCCCGGGGGGCGGACGTGGCCGAGGAGACCCAGGAGATGGCGGGCGTCGGCCGGTTCGGCTGGGTCACCGACCCCGAGGGCAACCGGATCGAGCTCTGGCAGCCCGCCTGACCGGTCCGGTTCGAGGCGATCATCTCCCTTACCCCGTAGGGGAGATGAGGGTTCTCTGAGGGTGCTGTATCAGGGAGACCCCGGATGCCGGATGCGGCCCCCGGGCCCGAGACTCGGTCCATGCGCATCACACGGGCCGGCTGGGCCGTCATGACGGTGCTCTCCACACTCATCGTCGCCGCCTCCGCCAATTACCTCAGCTTCGATCCGGGGGCGTTCTTCACGCGGCAGCGCGCCACCTACCTGAGCCACGAACTGCCGCTCTACGTCCACATCTTCGGCGCGCTCGTCGCTCTGCTGGTGGGGCCGTGGCAGTTCTCCCGCCGCCTGCGGGAGCGCCGGCCGCGCCTGCACCGCCGCATCGGCGTCACCTACCTGCTCGGCTGCCTGGTCGGCGGTGTGGGGGCGCTGCTGATGGCGCCGGTCGCGTACGGGGGTGCGGTGACCGGGGCCGGCTTCGCCTGCCTGGCCGTGTCCTGGCTGGTGACCGGCGGCGCGGGGCTGCGGGCGATACTCGACGGGCGGGTGATCGACCACCGCCGCTGGATGATCCGCAGCTTCGCGCTCACCTTCGCCGCCGTCACCCTGCGGCTCATGCTGGTCGTCGTCGCGGTCGCGCACCTGGACTTCCGCACCTCCTACACCGCCATCGCCTGGCTGTGCTGGGTGCCCAACCTGCTACTGGCCTGCTGGTTCACCCGCCGCCGCCCCGGCCCGGAGGCCGGCGCGGAGACCCGGGCGGAGAGCGGGGCGGCGGCGTGAGCAGGGCTCAGGCGCGGGTGCAGGCGTGGGTGGTGGTGCCGCCCGAGGTGTGGACGACGCGCAGGACGCCGCCCGCGTAGGTGGTCGCCGCTGCCGGTGCCGGTCTCGCCGACGGGGCCCGGAGGGCCTCGGGCGGGCGCTCGCCGGCCGGTTGCGCGGGCCGATCGAGGTGACGGCTGCTCATGTTCTACCCGTCGGCCCCGCGTTGACCGAGCGGGGGAGTGCGGCCCTCGTTAGCCCGCGCGGGCACCGGGGTTCCTCCGCCCGGGTAGCCGGAGGTTCCATCCGGCGGCGGGCCAGGTGGTTCGGGTACGGATCGGGGGCGACGCGGGAGCAGCCCACCGTCGACCCACGCCCGACCCCCACCCTTCAGGAGGCCGCCATGGCCCGTACGAAACCCCTCGTCCTGACCGCCCTGACCGCCGTCACCGTCCTGGCCGCGAGTGCCGCCGTCGCCTTCGCCGACGACAAGCCCGCCGTCAAGCCGAGCGTCGTCGTCGCCCACGACGAGGCCGTCGCCGACCCGTCGATGCTGGCCGCACACACCCCGGTCTTCGGCGACCCCGTCGACGTGCCCGCGGGCGGCCACGGGCTCGCCACCGCGACCTGTCCCTCCGGCCAGGTGCCCACCGGCGGCGGCGGCCAGACCAGCGCCTTCGACATCTTCTTCACCGACTCCTACCCGAGTGGCAGCTCCTGGGTCATCCGCGGCACCAACACCGGCACCGTGAACCAGTCCATCTCGGCGAACGCCGTCTGCACCACCCCCTGACCCTCGGGCTCGAACGGCCCGGGCCCGCCTTCCGGGGGCCCGGGCCGTCGCGTGCGCCGCGGGCGGTGGCTACTTCGCCGGCAGCAGCCCGAGGTCCGAGACCGGCCCGAGGTGGGCGAGCTTGTCCGGGTCGGACACGGCGCGCACCGCCCGCACCGCGCCGTCGGCGTCGATGTCCAGCCCGATGACGCCGGCCACCCGCTGCTCGGCGTCGTACACCACCGCGCCCGGGCGGCCGTTGACCAGGGCCGGGGCGAGGCGCGCGCCCAGGCGCCGGACGCGGCGCAGGCCGCCGGCGAGCAGCCGGGCGACACGGCGCACGTAGGCCTCGCGGCGCACCCGGGCGGACTTCAGGTGGTTGACGCCCAGGCGGGTGACGGGCCGTGGTCAGGTACGCCTTCGGGTCGGTGATCACGGTGCCGGCCCGGTCGGCGCGGGTGAGGCCGAGGAAGGTGTCCTGGACGAGGTCCTCGGCGTCGCCGACCGAACCCGTCATCCCGTAGGCGATGGAGACCAGCAGCGGACGGTAACCGGCCGCGCCCGCCACATCCGTCTAACTCACCGCGGACCCCCTGTCCTGACCGTGGACCCCCTGTCCCGATCACGGGCCGGCAGGCTACTGCGATCCCTGCCCCGGCCCGCGCGCGGGTGGGTGTGGCGCAGGTCACGGCGCACCGGCGGCCGGGGGATGTCACAAAGCGGCGGGCCGTCCTGTCTTCAAGGGCAGCAACGGGACACCGACCGAGGAGCACACCATGGAACCCCGCCTGAACCCCTTCACCAGCCCGGTCATGGGCAAGGTCTTCAAGCACTTCATCGCGGCCAACAAGCCGATCGCCGAGTCGAGCCTGCCGTACGCCGTCCAGGAGCTGGTGCGGATGCGCGTCAGCCAGATCAACGGCTGCGCCGCCTGCATCGACATGCACTTCAAGGAGGCCGTCCACGCCGGGGAGGACCCGGTGCGCCTCAACCTGGTCGCCACCTGGCGCGAGGCCACCGTGTTCAGCGACGCCGAGCGCGCCGCACTGGAACTCGCCGAGGAGGCCACCCGGATCGCCGACGCGGCCGGCGGGGTGAGCGACGAGGTGTGGGCGAACGCCGCCAAGCACTACGACGAGGAGCAGCTCGCGGCGCTGGTCTGCGTGATAGCGATCATCAACGCCTTCAACCGGGCCAACGTGATGACCCGCCAGCCCGGCGGCGGCTACGAGGTCGGCATGTACGAGCACTGACCGGCCACGGGCGCACCCCGTCCCCAACCGGCCGGGCGGGTAGGGCCGGTGGGGAGGTCGGGGCCGCCCGACGGTACGGCCGCCGCGTACCCGCGGCGGCGCCGCACCGCCCGGCGGCCCCGGCCGGAACGGGCCGGAACGGGTCGGCCTCTTACTCGAACGGGTGAACATCACCGGCGCTTCCCGGCCAACCCGGCCCCCGGCGCGGGCGCGGGCTGTCACGATCTTCGTTGTTCGTGCCCCGCGCCCGACCGATGCCGTGAGAGGGAGAAACCCATGTCCGAGGAGACGACGCGCCGGATCGTCCTGGTCCGCCACGCCAAGGCCGAGCACCCCGACGACGTGGACGACCACGAGCGCCCGCTCGCCGCGCGGGGCCGCAAGGACGCCCCGGTGGCCGGTCGTTGGCTGGCCGGCGCGGGCATCACCCCCGACCTCGCGCTGGTGTCCACCGCCCTGCGCACCCGCGAGACCTGGCAGCTCCTGGCCGCCGAGCTGGCGGCCCGGCCGAAGGCCGTCTTCGAGGATCGCCTGTACGACGCGAGCCTCGGCGAACACATCGCGGTCCTCAACGAGACCTCCGACGAGGTGCGGGACCTGCTCCTGGTCGGCCACAACCCCGGCGTCCACGCGCTGGCCGACGCCCTGGCCGGCGAGGCGGAGGGCGACCTGCTGGCGCGGATGAACCGCTCCGGCTTCCCGACGGCCGCCATCGCCGTCCTGACCTTCGAGGGCAGCTGGAAGGCCGTCGAGCACGGAGCCGCCCGGCTCACCGCCTTCTGGGCGCCGCACGCCTGAGGTCCGCCGCCCGGCCCGGCCCGAACGCCGAAGGGCCGCCCGGTGGTTGGCCGGGCGGGCCCACCGGACGGCGGTGGGGTCAGCGGCGCGGGCCGGCGACGTGGTCGCTCGGCGCGATGACGGTGATCTCGATCCGGCCGTGCCCGTCCTCCCGGCCCGCGACGCCCCGGCAGCCCTCGTGGTCCAGGCCGTGGACCGCGGTGTCCTCCGCGGCGGGCATCAGGCCGAGGTCGCCGTCGGTGCAGAAGTGGCCGAGGTGGCCGAGGTGGGCGCGCAGTCCGGGATGCTCGATGATGGCGAGCGACCGCGTCCAGTCCTCCTCGGGTTCGGCCGTGAAGGGCGTCAGGTCCTCGGGGCCGCGGCCGGTGTCCAGGGCCGCGCGCAGGGCGTCCAGGAGGGTGCCGTCGCAGACGACTTCCCGACTTCCCGACTTCCCGGTGCCCCGACTTCCCGGTGCCCCGACTTCCCGGTGCCCCGGCGGCCCGGTGCCCCGGTGGACCGGGCGGCATGGCGCGGCGGTGCGCCGGCGCCGGGGGATCAGCCCAGCACCGCCGCCACCGTCCGCGGCGTCCAGTGCCCGGCCGCGCCCGGCCGGGTGGCGAGGTAGCCGGCCGCGCGCCAGGGGCCCCAGCCGTGGGACTCGGCCAGCCCGGCGGCCAGGGTGCGCAGGTAGGGCGGGGTGGGGGCGTTGAGCTCGGCGCCGGCCGCGCCCTGGGGGGCGGTGAAGGTCAGTATCGGGTGGCCGTCCGACTCGCCGACGTACAGCAGGGTTTCGTAGCGGCCCGGCCCCAGTTCGGTGCGTCCGGTGGTGAGGACCGGGGTGAGGTCGAGGTCGGTGCCGGGGGAGCGGCGCATCTCCTGGGCGGCGATGTCACTGAACTGACCGACCGTCACCAGATAGGCGCGGCAGGGGACTTCTCCGGACAGGGTGGGGTCGTAGAAGGCCGAGCCGCCGCCCCAGGTGAGCGAGTGCCCGGCGAAGTAGAGCGAGCCCGGCAGCGCGGTGGCCACCGCCCGGCGCGGGGGGCGCGGATCGCGGCAGCCGGGCTGGGTCTGCGCTCCGCCGTCCGGGCGCCCGCCGCGCAGGTAGCAGGCGAGGCGGGCGGCGTGCAGGTTCGAGCCGTACGCCACGTACCAGACGAGCGCGCTCCCGCCCCGGCCGGCAGTGCCGCTCCCGTCCCGCCCGGAAGTGCCGTCCCGGGCCCGGCCGTCATCAGCGGAATTCCAGCCCGAAGAACCCTCGCCCGGCCCGTTCACAGAACGGAGCCGCGGTGAGGGGCGCGAAAGACTCCCACACGAAGATGGGAAAACCGTGAACAGCCCGATGATCCGACCGGAACCCCCCGATTCGGTAGCGACCCCCGCGCCACCTGTAGCGTTCCCGTCGCCATGGCGTTCGTCACCCTGCCCTCTCCCGTCGCGCTGTTCCGGTATTCGGCGCTTACTCTTCACCAGCGGAAACGAGCGAAAACCCGCGAAATGACATTCGATTCATACCGTTGCCGCCCCTGGGTGGCAGCAATGATGAGAATTTCCTTTGATCGAATCTCCGCTGCATCCAGCCGACTCCCAGCGGAGTCATGGTGAGTGGGCGCTCCTCCCGCAGGTGACCACCACGTCACCGAGCATCACCCCGCCACACCCGACGCCAGCCCGCGACACACCCGTGCGCGCCCCGCCCCCAGGACCCGGAGCCAAGGAAACCCATCGATGGACGCACGCCACGACCCGGCAGGCCCCGGCACGCTGCACCGCCCCCACCCCGGCCCCGCGGCCGGCCGGCCGGTGGCCCGGGCCGCCGACCCCCGCAGCCTGCTCGACATCCTCGCCGCCACCGCCGACGCGCACCCCCACGCGCCCGCACTCGACACCGGCGACACCGTCCTCGACTACCGCGCCCTGCTCCACGAGGTCGACACCCTCGCCGCAGCGCTGGCCGCCCACGGCATCGGCCGCGGCGACCGGGTCGGCGTGCGCATCCCCTCCGGCACCGCCGACCTCTACGTCTCCATCCTCGCCGTCATGCGCTGCGGCGCCGCCTACGTCCCCGTCGACGCCGACGACCCCGACGAACGCGCCGAGACGATCTGGCAGGACGCCGCCGTCTGCGCCGTCCTCGGCCCCGGCCGCACCCCGCACACCACGCACGCCGCCGCCCGCCCCGGCGGCCGTCCCGCCTGGCCCACCCCGCCCGACGACGCGTGGATCATCTTCACCTCCGGCACCACCGGCCGCCCCAAGGGCGTCGCCGTCACCCACCGCTGCGCCGCCGCCTTCGTCGACGCCGAGGCCCGCCTCTTCCTGACGCACCGGCCCCTGGGCCCCGGCGACCGCGTCCTGGCCGGCCTCTCCGTGGCCTTCGACGCCTCCTGCGAGGAGATGTGGCTCGCCTGGCGCCACGGCGCCTGCCTCGTCCCCGCCCCCCGCGCCCTGGTCAAGGCCGGCACCGACCTCGGCCCCTGGCTCGTGACCCGACGCATCACCGCCGTCTCCACCGTCCCCACCCTGCTCGCCCTGTGGCCGCAGGAATGCCTGGACGCCGTACGCCTGATCATCGTCGGCGGCGAGGCCTGCCCCGCCGAACTCGTCGAGCGCCTCGCCACCGGCGGCCGCGAGTTCTGGAACACCTACGGCCCCACCGAGACCACCGTCGTCGCCACCGCCGCCCGCCTGCTCCCCGGCCGGCCCGTACGCATCGGCACCCCCCTCGACGGCTGGGAGATCGCCGTCGTCGACCAGGCCGGAAACCCCGTCCCCTGGTACGAGAGCGGCGAACTGCTCATCACCGGCGTCGGCACCGCCCGCTACCTCGACCCCGCCAAGGACGCCGAGAAGTTCAGCGCCCACCCCGCCCTCACCTCACCCCGCGTCTACCGCAGCGGCGACCTCGTGCGCAACGACCCCGAAGGCCTCGTCTTCCTCGGCCGCGCCGACGACCAGGTCAAACTCGGCGGCCGCCGCATCGAACTCGGCGAGATCGACGCCGCCCTCCAGGCCCTGCCCCACGTGCGCGCCGCCGCCGCGGCCGTCCGCAGGACCCCCGCCGGCGCCGACCTGCTCGTCGGCTACCTCGTCGCCCGGCCCGGCACCACCCCCGACCTCACCACCGCCCGCCACCAGCTGCTCGAACGCCTGCCCGCTCCACTGGTGCCCGTCCTCGCCCTCGTCGACTCCCTGCCCACCCGCACCTCCGGCAAGGTCGACCGCAACGCCCTGCCCTGGCCGCTGCCCACCACCGGAACCGTTTCCGCCGCGCAGACCCTGGACGGCACCGCCGGCCGCCTCGCCCGCCACTGGGAACGCCTGCTCGGCGTCACCCCCGGCCCGGACGACGACTTCTTCGCCCTCGGCGGCTCCAGCCTCACCGCCGCCCGCCTCGTCTCCGAACTGCGCACCCGCCACCACGGCGTCTCCGTCGCCGACCTGTACGCCCACCCCGTCCTCACCGACCTCGCCGACCACCTCGACACCCTCACCCCCACCAACCCACCCGAAAGCCCCGAGGGAACCACCCCCGAGGACACCGTCGCCACCGCCGCCGTGCGCCCCCGCACCGTGCACCGCACCCCCCGCAGCGCCGGCCTGTGGCAGACCCTCCTGCTCCTCGGCATGTTCTCCCTCGCCGGACTGCGCTGGATCCTCCTGCTCATCGCCCTCGACAACCTCACCGGCAACCACCTCGCCTGGGCCCCCCACAGCCCCTGGTGGCCCGTCGCCACCGGCCTGCTCCTCCTCTACAGCGCCCCCGGCCGCACCCTGCTCGCCGCCGCCGGCGCCCGCCTGCTCACCGCCGGCATCCGCCCCGGCAGCCACCCCCGCGGCGGCCACGTCCACCTGCGCCTGTGGGCCGCCGAACGCCACACCGCCATGTTCGGCACCGCCGCCCTCGCCGGCACCCCCTGGGCCTCCCGCTACGCCAGAGCCCTCGGCTGCCGCGTCGGCCCCGGCGTCCACCTCCACACCCTGCCCCCCGTCACCGGCCTCGCCCGCATCGGTGCCCACGCCTGCGTCGAACCCGAAGCCGACCTCGCCGGCTGGTGGCTCGACGGCGACACCCTCCACCTCGGCCGCATCGACATCGGCGAAGGCGCCCGCATCGGCCACCGCGCCACCCTCATGCCCGGCGCCCGCATCGGCGCCCGCGCCGAGATCGCCCCCGGCTCCTGCGTCACCGCCACCACCCCCGTCCCACCCGGCGCACACTGGACCGGCTCCCCGGCCCGCCCCGCCACCGAAGCCCCCGCCCACTGGCCCACCACCGACAACGCCCCCGCCCCCCGCGCCTCCCGCGCCTGGAACCTCGCCTACGGCGCCGGCTTCGCCCTCTTCGGCCTCGTCCCGATCATCGCCGCCCTGCCCGCCCTGCTCATCGTCTACCCGATGATCGACACCGACGCCACCCTGTCCGGCGCCCTCCTGCGACTCCTGCCCGCCACCATCCCCCTCGCCGCCCTCACCCTCCTGTGCTACGCCACCCTCATAGCGCTCCTCGTCCGCCTCCTCTCCCGCCCGCTGCGCCCCGGCTTCCACCCCGCCACCGGCCGCGTCGCCTTCTGCGCCTGGGCCGTCAGCCGCCTCAGCGACACCGCCCGACGCACCCTCTTCCCCTTCTACGCCAGCCTCTTCACCCCCGTGTGGCTGCGCCTGCTCGGCGCCCGCGTCGGACGCCGCGTCGAAGCCTCCACCGTCCTCGCCCTGCCCGGCCTGATGCGCGTCGACGACGGCGCCTTCCTCGCCGACGACACCCTCGTCGCCCCCTACGAACTGCGCGGCGGCTGGATCCACCTCGGCCCCGCCCACGTCGGACGACGCTCCTTCGTCGGCAACTCCGGCATCGTCGGCCCCGACCGCCACCTGCCCGCGGGCTCCCTCGTCGGCGTCCTGTCCGACACCCCCGCCCACGCCCCCGAAGGCTCCTCCTGGCTCGGCCGCCCCGCCTTCGCCCTGCCCCGCGTCGCCGACACCGGCACCGAAGGCCGCACCTACGACCCGCCCCGGCGCCTGATGTGGGCACGCGCCGGCGTCGAACTGTGCCGACTGCTGCCCATCGTCCTCGCCGCCCTGCTCGGCGACCTCGTCCTCGCCGCCCTCCAGGAACTGCGCGACGACTACGGCCTGGGCACCGCCCTCGCCACCGCCGGACTCGTCCTGATCGCCGCCGCCGTCACCGCCTGCGCCGTCACCACCGCCGCCAAATGGCTGCTCGTCGGACGCTTCCGCGTCGCCGAACACCCCCTGTGGTCCTCCTTCGTATGGCGCAACGAGCTCTACGACACCTTCGTCGAGGAACTCGCCATGCCCTTCGGCGGCCACACCATCACCGGCACCCCCTACCTCAACGCGTGGCTGCGCACCCTCGGCGCCCGCATCGGACGCGGCGTGTGGTGCGAGACCCACTGGCTGCCCGAGACCGACCTGGTCACCGTCGAAGCCGGCGCCAGCGTCAACCGCGGCACCGTGCTCCAGACCCACCTCTTCCACGACCGCGTCATGCGCCTGGGCCCCGTCCACCTCGCCGCCGGCTCCACCACCGGCCCGCACTCCATCGTGCTGCTCAACTCCTCCCTCGGCGCCGGCACCACCGTCGGCCCCGCCTCCCTCGTCATGCGCGGCGAGAACGTCCCCGGCGGCGGGCGCTGGCTCGGCAACCCCGTCGCCGCCTGGAACGCCGACCCCACCCCGCCCGCCGGACGGCGCCGCCGACGCCGGACCACCGCCGGGGTGTGACGGACCGTGCGACGGACCGCGTGGCGGGCTGTGTGACGCGGATCACCTTCTCGGGGCGATGAGTCGGCGGTGCGGTCACGGTCCACCCTCGTGACCGCACCGCACCGCTTCGCTCCGCCCCGCCGGAAGGACCCGCTCATGACCGCCACCCCCGCCGTGAAGACCGCCACTGCGACGACCGCCACTGCGACGACCGCCACTGCGACGACCGCCGCCGTGAAGGGCCCCGCCTCCTACTTCCCCTCCATCGAGAAGAAGTACGGCCGCCCGATCGAGGAGTGGAAGGACCTCATCCGCACCTCCCCGCTCACCAAGCACATGGAACTCGTCGCCTGGCTCAAGACCGAGCACGGCCTCGGCCACGGCCACGCCAACGCCCTCGTCGCCCACACCCTCGCCGAGAAGGCCGCCTGAGAACGTGTCGGCATCGACGGGCTCCGCGCCGGGGCGCAGCATGATTCCGTGACCGCGTCGCACGGACGCGGTGCGAGCGGAAGGACGACCATGACGAGCACGCGCGGCCGCATCGCCGCCCTGCTGGGCGCCCTCGCGGTGGTCGCCGGCACCACCCTGGCCACCCCCGCCGTCGCCTCCACCCGGGCCCCGGCCCCGGCCCCAGCCGGAGCCCCGTCCGGCGCCGGAGCCGGCGGGGGAGCGGGCGGGATCACCGGGCAGGCACCCTGCCCGGACACACCCGAGTTCACCTGCGCAACCCTCACCGTCCCGCTCGACCACAGCGGCGCCACCCCCGGCACCCTGGACCTCGCGGTGGCCCTCACCGCCGACACCACGGCACCCAAGGGCGACCTGCTCTTCCTCACCGGCGGCCCCGGCCAGCCCGGAGTCCCGGCCATCAAGCGCATGGCCGACACACTGGAGCCCGTCCTCAAGGACTACCGCCTCGTCATGTTCGACCAGCGCGGCACCGGCCGGGGCGCACTCCGATGCCCCGGCCTCCAGGAGGACATGGGCTCCTCCGACCTCGCCCGACCGCGCGAACAGTCCATCGCCGACTGCGCCGCCGCCCTCGGCCCCGACGCCCGCCTCTACAGCACCGCGGACACCGTCGCCGACATCGACCAGCTGCGCCGCGCCCTCGGCGCCCGGCGCCTGACCCTGGACGGCGTCTCGTACGGCAGCTTCGTCGCCGAACGCTACGCGCTCGCCCACCCGGCGCACGTGGCCCGCCTGGTGCTCGACTCGGTGGCGCCGCCCCAGGGCTTCGACCCCCTCGACCTGGCCGCGCTGCCCGCCACCGCCCGCGTCCTGCGGGCCGCCTGCCAGGCCACCGGCTGCACCACCGACCCGGCCGCCGACCTCGCCGCCACCGTGCGGCGCTACGGCAACGGGGCGCAGATCCTGAGCGCCCTCACCGGCTACGAGTTCATCGACCCCGACTACGCAGGGGTCCCGGAGATCCTGCACGAGGCCGCCGCCGGGCAGAGCGCGAAGCTCCGGGAGTTCTTCGACCTCGTCCACCGGGAGGTCGACGCCGCCTCGGCCGAGGAGCTCAGCCAGGGCCTGCACTCCGCCGCCCTGTGCGCCGACTCGCGCTTCCCCTGGGGCACCACCGACACGCCCGTCGAGGGCCGCGCGGCCGCACTGGAACTCACCCGCCGGCGGCTGACCGCCGAGCAGACCTGGCCGTACGACCCCGCCACCGCCACCGGGCTCGGCAGCCTCCTGGTCTGCCTGGACTGGCCGCGCGAACGCGTCCCCCCGGCCCCGCCGGCGCACCGCAGGCTGCCCGACGTACCGGTACTGCTGCTCGGCGGCGACCGCGACCTGGCCACACCGTACGAACTCATCCACCAGAGCGCCGAGTTGGCCCACCACCCGCAGATCGTGATCGTCCCCGGCGCGGCGCACTCGGTGCAGAACCGGGCGGCGAACCCGGCCGGACGACAGGCGGTGTACGACTTCCTGCTGAAGTAGCGCCGGCCGTCGGCGGAGCGGCCCGTCACCGCGGCGCGCAGCGGCCGCCTCGCCGCCGAGCCCGCGAACACGGGCCCACCGCAGGCGAGTCACGGGCGCCGGGCCACGAAGACCGGCTCCCGGCCCGGCCGGTCGGGCCGTCAGCGGTGCGACCAGTACGGGTCGTCCACGGTCGGGGGTATCACGCTCAGCGGGTACGAGTAGGTGGTCGGCCGGCTGCCCGGGTGGGTGGGGGCCTTGCCGTAGACCTCGGTGCCGGCGTAGTGGACGCCGTCCACGGAGGCCTCCAGGCTCACGCCCGGGGTGTCCATCTCCAGGGTGATGAAGACGCCGTCGGGCGAGGTGGCGGAGATCCGGCGCTCGTCGGTCACGAAGGTGTGGGTGTTGGCGCCGACGGAGTTCTGGAAGGGGCCCACGTCGTAGCCGTTCGCCTTCCAGAACCGGGCGAGCTGGTCGGCGAGGAGCTCGTACTTCGACCGGTCGACCCGGGTCTGGAGCGACCACGTCCGGTACACGGTGGAGGTCGGCATCGGCTCGCCGTCCCAGTGGGCCGGGTCGCGGACGACGTAGTACCAGCCGTCGCAGTGTGCGATCTGCGGGGTGATGGCACCGGCGGCGCCTTCGAGGGCGCTCTGGATGCCGTCCCGGGCCTTTGCGGCGTCCGTGCCGGGATCGTCGTGCCGGGCGACCGGGCCGTAGCCGTTGTCGAAGAGCCACGACCCGGTCGCGGCCGTGCCGATCAGGAGAAGAAGGAGCACGACGCCGAGAACGGCCGGCCACCTGCGGGCCGTGGTGCGGTCACTGGTCTTCACTTGCATCCCCCCGAGTCGGCGCCGATCGTCCTGCCGGCCTTGATCACGAGGCTACGGACGGGCGGCCCGGCGGACCTGAGCACGAATACTCAGATCCGGGCCCGGGAGCGGCAGGCGGGCAGTACGGCGGTCAGCGCCGACCGTCACCCAGGACCGGCTCGGCCCCGCCACCATGGTCGCGGGCAAGGCCACCGCCGCCTCGCTCGGTCTGCACTCCTCGGCCTGCGT